>QNDS01000336.1 GCA_003644925.1 Candidatus Fermentibacterota bacterium | reverse complement strand
CATAGATGGATGTGGGATGCAAAGGCTTGGTTTCTGGTACAGGCAGCGGTTCTGCCTTTACTCCGCACTCCGGGCAGCGAACTTCCCATTGATGCTGCAAAAGTTGTTCGGATGGGCGAAGTTCAGGAGCAAAGTCTCCGCATCCAGGGCATCTGTAAAGACCCTCGCCGTAAATAGACATGGAGCTTGCAACGAGCATTTTCTTAAGGGAGGTACGCCTTTTTACAGCTTCCTCAAGGACAACAGCGGATCCAATAGCATTTACAGAAGTATAATGCTAAATTCTGTACATGGATTGCCCTACACCTACGGCCGCTGCAAAATGTACCAGCATACCGCAGCCTTCAAGAGCTTTGTCAACATCTGAATGATTCCTCACGTCACCAATGATCAGTTCAACCTCAGGCGCAAGATAATCAGGCCTTCCCGCGTTGAATCCGTGAACCTGCGGATCAAGGTTGTCCAGAACTCTTATCTGATAGCCTTTTTCAATAAGAAGGTCAGCGAGATGGGATCCGATAAATCCCGCGCCTCCCGTAATAAGAACTTTCATATCCGGTGCAGTCCAATCAAGTAAAAGTTGAAACTGTAAGCGGTTGTTACTCTAAACTAAACACAAATATCCGATAGAGTTCATTTATGTTATAATCAAGTATAACAGATAGATAGAGGTACATCAATAACGCGACACATCTTAACGCGCTTCCATAGCAGATGTCATTACAATAGTGATACTCTCGGACACTCTGTTTTCTGGTCTTCAGGGACACTTGTATTGTATGATACCCTCTGAGAATGAACGGTCACTGAACGAAAGGAAGTCTGTTGCGTATAGCCCTTGTAGTTCCTCCATGGGGTCCTGATGACATACGCGCCAAGGATACACGCGGTATCTCCGGGTGCTGGCCCACGCCGGGGCTGCAGTATATAGCAGCAGTTCTGCGGGATTGTGGCCACGAAATACTTTTCCTTGAAGGTTTCTTCTACAGCAACGAAGAGATGCGACAGAAAACGGTCGATTTCAAAGCCGAGGCACTGGGAGTGTATGTTATCAGTCTTCTCTGGGACAAGGCTAAACCCTTCATTGAGGATGTGAAGGAATCTATCCCCTCTATTTTCACCTTTATAGGGGGACATGGAGCGACTGCCATGCCGGAAACTCTTATGAAAAGCACATCTGCACTTGATGCCATCGTCATAGGAGAGGGAGAAATCACATCAGCGGAATTGATCGATGCTGTGAAAACCGGTAGAGACCTTAAGGAAGTCAAAGGACTGCTTATCAAAGACGAAGGAAATCTATACAGAACCCCCCCAAGGGAGATGATAGAGGATCTCGACGAATTGCCCTTCCCGGCAGTTGATCTTTGCGAAATGGATCGTTACTATCCAAGTTTTGAACAGGTTTCAACAGTTCCTGCCATGCAGATGCTGGCAAGCAGAGGTTGCACTGGAAGCTGCCTGTACTGTTATAAAATGTATGGGGACAAAATACGTCTTCGAGACCCGGAACTTGTAGTGGACGAGATGGAGTATTACATCAACAACTACGGTACGCGTGAAATAAAATTCTGGGACGAACATTTCACACATGATCATGAACATGTGTACGGGATCTGTAAAGAGATTCTCAGGAGGGGGTTGAAAATACGATGGTGGGTTTCCGCAAGGGCCGATTCCGTAGACAGACCTCTTCTTACTGCAATGAAAAATGCTGGATGCTGGTGCATAAATTATGGAGTTGAAAGCGGCCTTCAGAAGCATCTTGATACTCTGATGAAGCACGAAACCCTCGACCAGATCAGAAGTGCTGTAAAACTTACGCACAGTATAGGGATCAAAACACATACAACCTACATATTCGGTATTCCCGGAGAGACCTTTGAAGATGGTTTGAAAACGATAGAATTCGCGAAGGAATTGAGTTCCTTCACCGTTGAATTCTTCCCCATCACCCCTTTCCCGGGAACACCTCTTTACAAGGGGGTTCACAAGGGTCTGTTCGGGACGATGTCGGAAAATCTGGCAGATCAGGGGATGCTGCTTGATCGGCCATGCTTTGTGCCCTTTACCATGAGCGCCGGGGAGATCATGGAACTGAGACGACTGGCATACATAAAGTATTTTTTTCGACCGAAGTTTCTCTTTTACAGGTTGACGAATATCATGTCACTCTTTCAGGTGAGGGCGATGTTTCATGGAGCTATGAGCCTCATGTCGATGGTTGGAGAGCAGATTTCTGCCCTATGGAAAAAATCAGTACACCAATAACGATCGTAATCCCTGTTCACAACAGCGAGAAAACACTTGAGGCTGTTCTGAAGTCCCTGAGCAGTGAGCTGCTGGGAGGTGATGAACTTATTGTTGTTGATGACAGATCAGTGGATAGATCCAGAGAGATAGCCTCTCTATTCGAGGCGGAAATTATCCCCAGTTCCGGCAATCCCGGAGCCGCGGGAGCAAGAAATACAGGAGCCCTGGCTGCCGCAGGTGAATGGGTGCTGTTCGTAGACAGCGACGCTGTCGCTCCTCCCGGATGGCGCAAAAAGCTTCAGCAGCGCATCGATCAGGAGCCTTCAGCTGTTCAGGCTACTTACAGCTCCCTCGCTGCGGGGAAGAATCCGGCTACGTTCTACAAGAATTTCTACTACTTCTATACTTTCACGCGGAGAATAAAAAGCGACTACATTACCGGTTGTGGAACCTTCTTCTTCGCGGTTGCAAAATCGATTTTCCTGGAGCTTAAAGGGTTTGATGACAGGATTCCCGGAGCAACCGTGGAGGATGCAGATTTTGCCGCAAGACTCGTTGGGAGTGGAGGTAATATTCTAATGGCGCCTGATATAGAGGTTTTCCATCTGAGGGAGTATACTTTCTCAGAATTGATGGGGTACGAATGGAAGATGATGAAGTCGAAAGTCCTCTACATTCTTAGAAGAAGCAGAGATCATGCGGCTCCCTCGGTTTCAATGGCTACCCCTGTTGAAATGCTGCCTGTTCTTTCAGGATCTGTGAGTGTCTGGCTGATACCTGTCGGCCTTATAGCATTTGCCGCTGGATCGCTGTGGGGGATGTGGCTGGCTGCAGCCGGTTTCTTGATCCTGGCAGTGGGTCATGCTGGATTCTGGCTCGCATCTGTCAGGAAGGCAGGCCTGATAGGGTTTATTGCATCACTCATGACTCTGCCCGACCTTATGCTTATACTGCCCGCCGCACTGAGCGGAGTTATGAAGCATCTGACTGGAAGGAAGTACTGATTTGCGGACAAGGATATTTCTGCCAGCAGGTATTTTTCTTACTATTCTATTTGTTGTGTACAGATTTATGGAAATTGTTCCGCACGGTCCATTGGATAAGGTCGTTCAGTTCTTACTGCTTGTTCCTGCTGCTATATGTTTTGCTCT
>QNDS01000335.1 GCA_003644925.1 Candidatus Fermentibacterota bacterium | reverse complement strand
TTACAGCCATAACGTTCAGCTCTGGATTTGCCATTTTTACACCGGTTCCGAACGCCAATCCGCGGCCATGAGTGGTATGCAGTGTATTGAAATCAACGTATACCGGCATTCTTGAAGTGCATCCGATCCCTGAGACCATTACAATATCATCTTTGTCCCAGCCCATGGCATCGACGGCCCTGATTATGGAGCCCATTACTATGCCTATACCGCATCCGGGACACCATACGTGTGGAAACCGTTTCTTTGCTCTGAGGTACTTATACTCGTAGGGAATTGTGGGAGACATCAGATCACCTCCATAACAGCATCGACGATCTCTTCAGGAGTAATCTCATACCCGTCTATCCGGTGAAGCGGAACGACTCTTACAGAATCCCTGGTCATTCTCTCTACTTCGTGGATCATCTGTCCCTGATTAAGCTCCGGTACCAGTACGACATCCTTGGAATCCAGCATTTCCTTGACTGTTCTGTCGGGAAATGGCCACAGGGTCACGGGGCGGAAGATACCAACCGTCTTTCTCTTCTTCTTCAGAATCGCCTGAGCGGCAAGTGCTGAGCGGTAAACGGAACCGTAGGCGAAGATAACCACGGAGCTTTCCTCCACATCATGCATCTGAACATCCTCAAGTTCGTCAAGCCTTCTTGTGATCTTGTGTTTGAGTCTATCCATTTTTGCGATAACTTCGTTCTCTTTTCGTGTGGGGAAACCGTGTACATCATGCGTAAGTCCTGTTACATGATATCTGTACCCGCTGCCGAAGCTGGCCATGGGAGAAACGTTAGATGTTGATTCGTGGTAATGTTCGTACCATTCAACGGGAACATCGGGAACAGGCATTTGCACAATATCGACATCTTCCTCAAGCGGGAAGAGCACTCTTTCCCGCATGTGACCGATGATCTCGTCCGGCAGGAGAATGACGGGAGTTCTGAAGATCTCCGACAGGTTGAAAGCTCTGATGGTCAGTTCAAAGCACTCTTTAACATTGCAGGGCGCAAGGGCTATTACGGGATGGTCTCCGTGGGTTCCCCACCTGGCCTGCATAACATCTCCCTGGGCAGCCTGCGTAGGCAGGCCGGTAGATGGTCCTCCACGCATGACATTTACAACGACAATCGGCACTTCCGTCATGCATGCATATCCCAGTCCCTCCTGCATGAGGCTGAAACCGGGACCGCTGGTTGCTGTCATGGATTTGGAGCCTGCGAGCCTTCCTCCAATGAGAGCGCTGATGCTTGCTATTTCATCCTCCATCTGTATCCACTTTGTACCAAGCAGAGGCATGTACTGCGCAAGCAGCTCAGCAATCTCGGTTGAGGGAGTTATGGGATAACCGGCAAAAAATTCTATGCCGGCAGCAACTGCTCCGAGGGCAACAGCTTCATTCCCCTGCACAAGTCTGGTTTCACCCCAAGGCACAATCACTTGGAATCACCTTCTCCCTTTATTGCCGGTAAATTCTGCAATCTATCCTGCGTATTGTTAACTCGTCCTTCTCTGTCTTTGATACCGATAGCGAAATCGGGGCATCTTCTGGCACAGAGATAACATCTGACACATTTCTCCGGGTAAGCAACAACGGCCTTCTGGTTCTTCATTTGCAGAACGCCGGTGGGACAGAACTCAACACATATACCGCAACCTTTGCACCAATCCGGAAAAACATGCACGAAGGAATCGGGGTTGGAGCGGTGTTTTCCCTTCGATGTTTTCTTCTTCTCCTCAATCCTGCCGCCGTTCTTCTCCCCGGCGGAGGCTTTCTTTGAAGGTGAAGATTTCTTAGCCATTGAACCTGTACCTCCCTTATCTATCGCACAGGTAAGGAAATGAATGCGCAGAAAGGCAGGATTCGAATCCTGCCTTTTGCGTTATGAAACATTTCTTATACGCTAATCCATGAATGATTCAAGGACTTCAGGAAGATCAGGTTTTCCGATCTCCTGGAGGTCGTATCCTACTTTAACAACTGGTTTATTGATCTTGATTATCCGGGTAAGGTCGATTGGAGTTGCTATGACAACAGCATCACAATCTGATGCATTTATAGTCTGCTGAAGATCCTTCATCTGATCCTCACCGTAGCCCATAGCAGGAAGAATGACCGCTTCTTCCCTGTCTGCGTAGTACTTCTCGAACGTATCGATAATACTTCCTACAGCAAAGGGTCTCGGATCAACGTAGTCTGCCGCTCCGAACTTCTCGGCCGCTACGTATCCTGCACCGTACTCCATATCACCATGAGTGAGTGTAGGTCCATCTTCCACCACAAGAACTCTTGCTCCTGTTATGAGAGAGGGATCATCCACTGTTACCGGGCTTGCTGCATCAATGATCAATGCATCCGGATTCACGGCTCTTACATTGGCCCTTACCTCATCAACATCCTCAGGGTAGGCACTATCTATCTTGTTGATAACAACGGCATCTGCAAGCCTCAGATTAGTCTGTCCGGGATAATAGGATATCTCATGTCCCGGTCTGTGAGGATCTACAACCGTAATGGTCAGATCAGGTTTGTAGAAAGAAGTGTCGTTATTGCCGCCGTCCCAGAGGATTATGTCAGCTTCTTTTTCCGCTTCACGGAGTATCGCTTCGTAATCTACTCCGGCGTAGATAACGTTCCCGCTTCTTATGTGAGGTTCGTACTCCTCCATCTCTTCGATGGTGCAATTGTGCTTCTTGAGGTCATCTATCGATGCAAACCTCTGCACTTTCTGGGCGACAAGATCACCGTAGGGCATCGGGTGTCTGATTGCAACAACCTTCTTGCCCGCCGCCTGCAGAATATCGATCACGCGTCTTGTTGTCTGGCTTTTCCCGCATCCTGTGCGCACTGCACAGACAGCGATGAGGGGCTTGGAACTTTCTATCATGGTTTTTTCCGCCCCGAGCATGGTAAAGTCAACACCTGCAGCATTGACCCTTGAACAGAGTTCCATGACAGTATTATCCGAAAGATCACTGTATGACAGGACACAGAGCTCTATCTTCTTCTCGATGAGGATGTCCTCAAGCCTGTCTTCAGCCAGGATAGGAATCCCGTCGGGATAAAGATCACCTGCAAGTTCTGCAGGATATTTTCTACCATCTATATCCGGAATCTGTGTTGCGGTAAATGCTACCACATCAAAATTCGGATTGTTTCGGTAGACAACGTTGAAATTATGAAAATCGCGCCCGGCAGCACCAAGTATCAAGGTTCTAATCTTGTCCATCTGTCGTCCTTTCCGCAAGAGGATGAATGCTTGCGGGAAAGCAACAGCGAACCGCCGATGCGGTTCGGCCTCTCCCATCTGCAAAAAACTCCGGTCATTTTTTGACCGGACACATCCTGATAAATCTCACAACCTGGAACATGATTGTCAACTCACTGTTACTGTGCCCGGAAGATCAATTCAGTGAATAT
>QNDS01000334.1 GCA_003644925.1 Candidatus Fermentibacterota bacterium | reverse complement strand
GTTCACTGAATGCAATTCTGTCAGGCAGACTCTCGGCTATTGCGATCAGAGCCTCTGGTATGCTTGCTAAACCGGGTACATCTTGAAGGACACCACCGAATATTTCAGATTTCATCGTTACACCTTACTGCAATGGTTGTGATCATTCCTACCACTATTCTCTATCAATAATACAGGAGAAGACTTATGAAAAGAGCTCTCAATCAGTGTTCAATTAATCCTGCGAACTGATCGATGCGGTGACTCTGAATCCTATGTACGGATAGCCAAGCCCGGTATCGGGATACATTATTGCATCACACCTGCAATCGTCCATTGAAGAAAGCCAGCTTCCCCCCATGGCTGCAACAGCTGAATCCGCTCCGACAGGCCGGCAGTACTCCCACACGTTTCCTGCCATATCGAAAAGACCCCAGTTATTGGGCGGATAGCTTCCAACCGGGGCGGAGTATGAGTACCCGTCATCAAGCGATGGATGTCTGCGGAGCATACCCTCGCTGCTGTCAGAGAGGTTCAGAAGATTACCGTCAGGGCGTCTTGAGCCCCAGGGCCAGGGCCCGCGGCTGCCCGCAAGAGCAGCTGTGCGCCATTCACTCTCGGTGGGCAAGTTGAATGTGATCCCTGATGTATCCATCGAAGTCAGCCATGTGCAGTATCCCTGGGCAGCTCTGAAGGTCAGCCCTGCAATTGGAAAATCATCAAGACCATCCTGAACGGCCCACTCACTGGAACTGTTTATATAAAATGGCAATGGGTAATCTGAGGGAAACATAATCTCAAGAATATCCGTACGTCCCCACCGGTTTGTGGTATCACGCACAGGGGTCGGATCTTGAATTTTGAGGTACTCACAGAATTCGATGTTGGTTACTTCATACCTTGCTATAAGGCAAGTTTGCAGAATACCATTGGCTCGGGAAGCTTCAGGTGGAATAAGGATCATACCTGAAGGGTGGAACCTGGGAAGGACATAGTGCAGACTTTCAGGAGAATTAGCAAGCAGTATGAAACTATCCTCAAGCATGATCAGACTCTGAAGAGACAGACTCAGGTGATGAATGCCCGGTTCGTCAACACTGATACTCAGAGGAGTGTTACCGATAACAGTGTTATCCAGAATAACGGATGCACCGGAGGGTTCAGTGGAGATCTCCACAGGAAACCTGTATGGGAGTGAAATATGAACAGCCTCATCAGACATTTCCGGGGAAAGAACAGTATCAACAGAGACTCTTCCAGGATGGGATACCTCAATGTGCAAACCACCATGCTGAACCGGGATAAGTACCGGAGTCGTCCATGAGAAATCATCACGATCTGACACTGTGGCTCCGGAAGGAGTAGATACAACATACACATAAGCAACCGGCCAGGAAGTATCAAGTATCAGCGTAATAAGCAGGATTGTCAGTGCGGACAGCAGTATAAGCGCCCAATGCTCAAGAATATACTTCATCTTACTCCAGAATATTCAAATCAGAAATGAGGGTCACCGGTTTCAATCCCGCCGGTAACGCACCTGAACATGAATAATACCAGTGATCAGCATATTTAACCAGTTTTTTGCGATTTGCATATCTATTGTATAATCATCCATATGGTGAATTACTTTGGAAACATCCAGCAGATCCCCTGATTCAATCACTGGAAGGACAGCTATGAAACCGGTAGAGCTTGGCAGTTATACTAGCCTCTTCTCCGAATACACTGAACTGCGTGCCCAGGAGAACAGATCAATCAATGTTGCTATTGTTAACGGTGATGTTATGGGAAACAGCAGGTCCGCAGGAAGCGGTGTTTCCGCAAGGACATTCAGTAAGGGTATCTGGGGATTCGCATCCAACCCCATAATTGATGACGAGAGTATCAAAAAGGTCATCACGGCTGCTACAAGGAATTCTCAATTCCTCGCGGGAAAAGAGAATAGAGCTGGGTACATCCTTCCTTCTTCTCCTGGTAGATCTTCCGAGGAGTTCTCAACCAGGAAAAACCGCATGACCCAGAAAGAGTTGATTGAATTCATGATGGAAATCGACGCAAGGATTGATAGTAAGTACAGTAAAATAGCTTCCAGAACATCCGTCATTCAACTACTCGATATGGAGAAGTATCTTGTAACTTCCGATGGATCCTCCGTTTACTCAATGATACCCAGGACCATGGTTTACATTTCTCTCAGTACTGAGTACATGGGTGAGTCGGTAGAACTCTTTGACGTTCACGGTGGCCTGGGACAGTTCGAAGATCTGTTCTCAAAACCTGAGTCTCTTTTCGGCAGGCTGGACGAACACTACGAACACCTCATCAGGAAAGCTGAGGGGGTTCATCCTGATTCTGGAATGAAGGAGTGCATTCTTGATGCTGATCTCGGGGGCATTCTTTCGCACGAAGCCATAGGACACACCACCGAGGCTGATCTCGTGCGCGGTGGTTCTGTCGCCGGTGACTACATGGACCAGCAGGTTGCCAGTCCGCTCGTAACCCTGGTGGATTTCGCCAGCAAGGCACTTGGAAAGATCTGTCCCGTCCCGGTATTCATTGATGATGAGGGTACCGTTGCGGAGGATGCGGTGATAATAGAGAACGGAATCCTGAAACGATTCATGCATAACAAGGAATCCGCAGCCAGTTTCAATGCAAGGCTCACCGGAAACGCCAGAGCGTACCGGTTCAGTGATGAACCTATCATACGGATGCGCAATACCGCAATACTTCCTGGAAAAAGCAAGCTTGATGATATGATAGCATCGGTGGATGACGGTTATTATCTCATGAAACCGAGCAACGGGCAGGCGGACTCAACCAGCGAGTTCATGTTCGGTGTGGTTCAGGGGTACGAGATAAAGAAAGGCCGCCTCGGTAGGGCTATCAGGGATACGACGATATCCGGTGTAGCCTTCGATGTGCTGAAAACCATAACAGCAGTATCCGATGATATGAAGTGGACAAACGGCGGAATGTGCGGAAAAAAACAACCTATCCCCGTCGGTATGGGCGGTCCTGCCCTCAAATGCAGAATCAATATAGGGGGAAAGTAATGAAGGATAGAAGAGACATCGCAGGATACTGTGTTGAAGCCCTGCAGAAGGCCGGGCTGCATAAATCTGAATGCGTTCTTCATGATACCGGCAAGGATGAGCTTAACGTTGACAGCGGAGAGATCAGCCTTCTGCGGACAACCGATAATACTTCTCTGACCCTCACCGGGATTCTGGATGATAAAAAGGGAACGATATCGATCAACAAGATCGACAGGGAATCTATTGATGAAGCGGTGAGCAAAGTACTCGAATTGGCGGAATCCTCAGAGGCTGACAGCGCCAATGATATCGCCGAAGCACAGTCGGCAGCGGCATTTGAGAAGGGACCCGGAGCACCGGATCTTGATCTGATGTACAGCAGGATGAAGGATTTTAT
>QNDS01000333.1 GCA_003644925.1 Candidatus Fermentibacterota bacterium | reverse complement strand
GTTACTGCTTTTTCAAGATCGGCAAGTTTCAACCGTGATGGGTCGTACTCCACCCGGACGGTCTCGTTTCCAAGATTGACCTCTGCATCCGTGGTGCCATCGAGCTCCTGAAGGGAATGTTCGATTGTTTTGGCACACATCGCACAGGTCATCCCCGCGACCTTGAGTTCAACCTTTCTTAGATCTTCTGCCATGCATTCACCCAACCTGTTGCGCAAACCAATCGCCCATCAGGCACTTCAGCGACCTTATGGATCGTTTCTTGTACTTACTCGAGTATTGTGGGTATCTACATATAAAACCACGAGATTGCACAAGATTAACACAGAAATTTTCTGAAGCTCTTTTGCGGGATTGAGAACTGATATATGTTCTATAGCGCTTGCCGCAACCTTTTTCCCCTTTTGTATATTCCTGAGTGCGGTCCCCTTGATCGCCATGTTGTTGGATTCGGTTGCGCCACTGGTGAAGATGATACAGGTCTCGTCCTCTGCGTTGATAAGTTCTGTAACTTTCTGCCGGGCATCTTCGATAGCTCTCTTCGCGGTTAATCCTGCTGAATGGAGAGAAAGGGTTTCCAAAGTCATTCGTAACATATCGCCTGGCAAACTCAAGTACCCTCTGTTTCAGGGTATAAAATCTTTTTGGGTTGCTATCCATGGCTGCGTTTAAGGAACCGATCGCAAGAGAAAGGGGATCTCTTATACAAAGTACAAAATCAAAGTCTTTTATCAGAAACCTCTTCTATGGAGCGTATGAATGAGAGCCGCCGCTAATGTATAAAAAGATCAATATCCACAATATCCACAATACCCAAAAGATACAGCAATATAATCAGTACTGGTTGATGAATCAGGTAGATTATCAATGAATACCTTCCTAAAAGGCAAAACAATCCTACAAACTTAAAATTGGATAGATCATAAAGGTTAAATTTACGTGTGTGGTCAGGGTATAGTAAATTTCCAAAAAAGATCCCGATCAGAACCACTCCAAACCACGGAAAAATCGGGAAATAGTCAACGGTATAAAAGTGGTCTGGCCTGAATCCTAACCACATCAACCATGGAAAACCAAAAGTAAAGTTCTTCAAATAGATTCCAAGAGATATTACAGCAATACCCAGCAGCAGATTCCAATAACGGAGTTTTAAGAAGGGGTATGCCAGAATAATCGAAATTCCAATGAGGTGGAGTATCCCAAATAGAACAAAACCATCTCCCAAAAAGATCCAGGTCATCAAGGTAATAATTAATCCCCATGAAAAGATCCTCAAACCTCTTTTGAGATATTTCAGGTACAATTTTTTCCTTAAATTCTGTATTTTCTCGGATCTTGAAAAACTAAGAGTTAATGATACGCCAACTAAAAAAATAAAGATTGTGGCAGTAGCGCGTGCAAAATATAACCAAAAACCAGAGTGTAAATTGAGATTGTATCCGCCAAAATAAGTCAGATCATAGAGCAGATGGAAGACTATCATCATGATTATCGCAAGTCCACGCAGGAAATCTATCTCCCAAAATCGCTTTTCCAGATGCTTATTCATTGAAATACTGCTTATGTCCTGCATGCCCTGTATGCATATCACAACCCTGGTATATATTGTGTTTCATGCGGCATTTTTTAGTTCGGATGAACCCGCATCCATGGTTTGTGCCACTGGTCCGACTGGGAATACTGCTCAGTAAGATTGATATGAGAATATCGAGGATATGGGTTTTGTATGAATGGAGATATCTCAATCGGCAGCACAGTTCGATACGCTGGTACCGGTTCGGTCGGTGAGGTTAAGAGACTGGAGGAGCGAGATCACGAACTGTGGGTGCGTCTTGACAGCACCAGTCTCTGGTATGCCAAGGCGGCACTCGAAGTTCTCGGAGGGGAGTTTGAAGAGAATGGATGGGCGCGAAAACGCTCGCTTAAAAAGACGGGATGGAACCGAAAACTCACACTTGAAGAACTGAAGAAGGTGGAGGAACGTAAGATGGAGGACGTACACCATGTTCAGGAGATCACCTGCTCAATATCTGCGGGGGTTTTTGGATAGAATTTCACAAACTCTAACTCTTATTAAGCAAGAACTCATACGAGCTCCGGCAGCCGCTGCGCCAGGTGCCAGAACCTCGTTTACCGAGACTTTAGCTGGCATCAAGTTCACCTACACTCCCTTTCCTGCATACGCGCCTCTGAACTGAATCGACCGTATGAGATCGGTCCTTGATACGATGCCCACCATCCGCCCGCGATCCATGACGATTAGGCGACCCACATTGTTAGATATAGTGAGCTTGAAGGCATCGAAAGCATCTGCATCAGCTTCGATTGCGATCACCTCACTTGTCATAACGTCTTTGACCCTGATAGTGCCCCGCTCAGGTTCAGGTATCCTGTGGATATCCGCGAATGTTATCACCCCGAGCACAGGGGAATCATGACTTTCCTGCACCGGATAGCCCGTATGCTTGGTCTTGAACATCACATCGATCAACTGGTCAAGCGTCCAGCCCGGGGGTACATAGATCACATCCGGAAGACCGGTCATCAAGTCCCTTGCCTTCAAACCCTCCAGAGTGACAGCGATTGCCGTTGCCTCGCCCTCACCAGCCGCACCATGGTATATGAAGAAGGCTATGAGCAGAAACCACACGCCCGTAGGCAACATCAGCAACCCAAGGATCCCCATCATAAATGCTATGCCCTTGCCTATCGCAACCGCCTTTCTGGTTGCGTCGATATAAGGCATGCGTGTGGCAAGCAGGGCACGGAGTATCCGCCCTCCGTCCATCGGAAACGCAGGTAGGAGATTGAAGATGCCGAGTGTTATGTTATAGAATGCGATTATGCCCAGCATTATGGGAACACCGTTCTCAAATGCGCCCCTGGCAGGGTTTGCCGGGTCTGCGAAGTCGTAGATGGCATAAGCAATGATGCCTATGGCCAGGCTGAAGGCTGGACCTGCCGCTGCGATTATTCCCTCCTTCCGCGGCTCCTTTGGGATATCCTCCATCTGAGCCACGCCGCCCATGATGAAGAGTGTTATACTCTTTATCTTCATACCATAGCCCTGTGCCACGATTGAGTGGCTGAGTTCGTGAAATAGTAATGTTGAGAAGAAAAGAACCGCTGTGGTTATGCTGAAAAGATATTTGACCACTTCCGGGGCATCCATCCCACCGAAACCGATAATTATCCCATATTCTTCGATTTTAATATCCTGAACCGCAAATGCCAAGACGAAGAATACTAATATCACTAGAAATGTCAGATGCAACCGTATGGGTATCCCGCGGATGCTGCCGATCTGGTATGACCATTTCATCTCGTTCTCTTCTCCGGTTTTATTCCTGTCCGATTGGGGGCTGATGATGATGATGATGCTCCATATTTTCATACTCCCGGGAACGTCGCAGTATAACATGTGGAAACTAT
>QNDS01000332.1 GCA_003644925.1 Candidatus Fermentibacterota bacterium | reverse complement strand
TTGGTGTCTGTTGTAGCCATGTCCAATACAGTCGATTGGAATAATGCATTATACACTCTTTTTAACGTTTATGGCAATTACGGCGTCCGTGCCGGGCGGTACTCACGATGACCTTGCCCACGGAGATACACTATCGAGGATAGCTCTGCCAGGGGGGTTTTCCGCTACTGTATTCAGCACCGGGATCAGTGGTGTCGACGGGCTTGTGTTTTCCTCTTCTGGATTCTTGTATGCCGCTGCCGAAGGGAATGGAGCTGTCTACAGGATAGATCAGCACGGAAATGCTACAATAGTTGCTGAAAACATGAATCATCCCGAAGGTCTTGCGGCTGATGCCGCGGGACTGATCTATGTTACCGAGGATGTGGAATACGGTCGTCTGATAGCGATCAAGCCTTCGGGAGAACTTGAGATCCTCTTTGACAGCCTTCAATATCCTGAAGGCGTCGCACTGATTGAGGAAGGTATCTTCGCTGTTACGGAATCCAGCCTGGAAGTATCCACTATACCGCCGATACTGACCGGTGTCCGCAGAATTGACATGTTCGGCTCCCGCCCGCTCTCCTCTTCGCTCTATCTATGGAGCTGTTCAGATCTTATTGCCGACAGCAGCGGTGCTGTCTACGTGTGTAACGAGCTTTCCGGCTACGCTTTTATTCAGGCATCTCTATTTCGTATCGATTCCGATTCCGGGGAATGGGAGGTGTTCTGCAGCGGTCTTTATTCCTGCGAAGGTATCTGCAGCAGCACCGATGGATTTTTTCCTCTGTACATCGCTGAAGAGGATACGGGAACAGGTTCGGGCAGGATTTCCATGGTGTATTCCGATGGCTCAGTGATTACATTTGCAGAGGGATTTTACAATATTGAAGACGTGGTGATGGATACCGAAGGCGGGATATATGTAAGTGAGGATACAACCGGTATGATTATCCTGATAAGAGAGGAAGACTGATCAGACAACTATTTATATTCCTGAAAACAAGGGGGGTTAAGTGTCCAGACTTGATGAATTGAGATCTGAAGCACTTGCGGGCGGTGGTGAGAAGAGGACAAAAAAAAGGCACGAGGACGGCAAGCTGACCGCAAGGGAACGTCTTCATCTGCTTCTAGACCCGGAAACATTCAATGAAATGGGCATGCTTGTTACACACAACTGCAACGATTTCGGTATGGGCGGCAAGAAGATTCCCGGAGACGGTGTAGTAACAGGCTATGGAAAGATCCACGGGCGGCAGGTTTACGTTTATGCGGAGGACTTCAGCATCTTCGGCGGATCACTTTCAAAAGCCGTAGCGGATAAGATATCCCGCCTGCAGGATCTATCTCTGAAAAATGGAGTTCCGATAATAGCCATTAAGGATTCAGGAGGGGCAAGGATACAGGAGGGAGTAAACTCGCTTGCGGGTTACGGGGACATATTTTTCAGAAACGTAAAAGCTTCCGGTGTTGTTCCGCAGATATCTGCGATTATGGGGCCATGCGCGGGCGGAGCTGTTTATTCCCCCGCCCTGACCGATTTCGTTTTCATGATCGATCAGGCAAGCTATATGTTCCTGACCGGACCTGACGTTATCAAAGAAGTTACCCATGAGGATGTAACTTTTGAGGATCTCGGAGGTGCTGCCGCTCACAGCAGAAAAAGCGGTGTTTCTCACTTCTCCGTCAGCTCCGAGGAGATATGCCTGTCGATGATCAGGGAACTTATGACTTATCTGCCTCAGAATAACATGAGCGACCCGCCCATGATGCAATGCACCGATCCAGCGGAAAGAAGTGATGAATCCCTGGATACGGTGATTCCTCCGGATTCATCGATGCCTTACGATATGAAACTGGTAATAAATTCAGTTGTCGATGATGGAAAGATCTTTCAGGTTCATGAAGATTACGCTCCCAACATGATAGTGGGATTCGCAAGAATGGATGGAAAGCCGATCGGTATCGTGGCAAATCAGCCTGCTGTGCTTGCCGGTGTGCTGGATACCCTTTCTTCCGCCAAGGCCGCAAGATTCATAAGGTTCTGCGATTGCTTCAACATACCCTTGCTTGTGTTCGAAGATGCACCCGGCTTTCTGCCGGGGGTTGAGCAGGAGCATGCAGGGGTTATCAGGGAGGGAGCGAAACTCCTTTGGGCTTTCTGTGAAGCAAGCGTACCTAGGATTACCGTCGTAACCAGAAAGGCGTTTGGTGGAGCCTATATAGCGATGAATTCCAAGAATATAGGCGCTGATATGAATTTCGCGTGGCCTTCGGCACAGATAGCGGTAATGGGAGCCAAGGGTGCTGTAAAGATCCTTTACAAAAGGGAGATCGCAAAGGATGCAGACCCTGAATCCCAGCGGCAGCTTCTCATCGACGAATACGACGAGATGTTCAGCAACCCATGGGTGCCTGCAGGGATGGGATACATAGATGAGGTGATCAAACCTCACGAAACAAGACATAAGGTTATCTCTGCGCTGCGGATACTTGATGGCAAACGCGAGACCATGCCTCCGCGGAAGCACGGAAACGGACCATTATGACCGATATCAACAAAATTCTGATTGCGAACAGAGGTGAGATAGCAGTCCGGATCGCGCGGGCCTGCCATGAAACAGGTATAACCTCGGTGGCTGTTTTCTCCGAGGCTGACAGATCGGCCAAGCACGTAAGGTATGCGGACGAGGCCTACGAAATAGGACCTGCTCCCTCGGTAGAGAGCTACCTGGTAATCGACAGGATTATCGAGACCGCTTGGCAGTCCGGCTGCCAGGCGATTCATCCCGGCTACGGATTTCTTGCAGAGAATCCCGCCCTGCCAGCTGCCTGTGCTGCAGCAGGGCTTATTTTCATCGGTCCCGATTCAAAATCAATGGCTCTTCTCGGAAACAAGACTGAAGCGCGAAAGGTGATGGAGAAGGCCGGTGTACCGATAATACCCGGAGCAATGGAACCCCTGCAATCCGAAGCGGAAGCTCTGGCTGCCGCAGCGGAAACGGGATACCCCGTTCTCCTCAAAGCCGCTGCAGGAGGCGGAGGGAAGGGTGTTCGCGTTGTACATTCGAAAGAGGAACTGCCGTCCGCCTTTACAAGGGCTGGTGCCGAAGCTCTATCCGCATTCGGCAATCCGGACGTTTTTCTGGAGAAGTACCTGATCGAACCGCGGCATGTTGAAATACAGATTCTCGCGGACAACTACGGTAACGTAATACATCTCAACGAGAGGGAATGCTCGGTTCAGAGACGTTACCAGAAACTCATTGAGGAATCCCCCTGCTGCATGCTGGACTCCGCAATGAGGGAGAGAATGGGCAGGGCCGCGATTACCGCGGTCAAAGCCTCGGGATACACGAACGCGGGAACGGTGGAATTTCTTGTCGATTCTTCAGGGGATTTCTACTTCCTTGAGGTCAACACAAGGCTGCAGGTCGAACACCCGGTAACCGAGCTGA
>QNDS01000331.1 GCA_003644925.1 Candidatus Fermentibacterota bacterium | reverse complement strand
TTCTACCCCGACCCTTAATCGGGCGTTTGTTTCTACGTCTCCCCCACCCTCCCGAGCGGCAACTGATATTTCCTTGACGAGCCTGCTGAAGATTTTACCTCTGGCTGCGTCAGCCTTCTGCTTCTTATGCTTTATACTGCTCCATTTATTATGTCCTGACATGCATTGCTCCTGTTCCGTAGTGCTTTCTGATTTACGTCATCTGCAATATCAACATTAGATATGCAGCCTTCAAAGGTCAAGAAGTAGAGTTAACCGGAAAAACCTTATCCTGTCTAAGTATATCATCACAATCGTTTATCGCTGCAAAGAGTATTCCGATTTCTGAACCGTTAATTCTGAGAACATTCTTATCGGGTGTACACCCGATGGCGTAGATGCTTGCGGAGAAAACCTCAATTTCCAGATCAACGGATGCAAGATAATCGGTTCTATTCACCTCGACACCAACCGCAACTGCGCGGGCAAGCAATGCGGCGTCATCTTTCCCTACAGAACCGCCGATAACTCTGAATCGTTTTCCATGCTCTGTCTTTTCAGGCAGGAAGTTCTCTCTGTGCATTCTGACCCCGGTTGAAAGGACCAGACTCGTTGAAAATGCCGGAAAGATGAACCTGACATTGCGGGATCCGGAATCGGATTCTGTCAGCCCCATCTCCCTTCCGGTAAACTCCCTGAACCCAGATATGCCTGATGCTGATGATTCCCTGCGTGAAATACGATCCTGCATGATCACGGAAGCATCAACTTTCCAGAAAGGAAGCAGAACTGAATCGGAACCGCCAACCCGTACGAATTCAATATCTATCGGACTAAGACGTTCATCTGAAATCCAGCATTTGCCGCACTCACAGCAGTAAAATATGACATCTGTGGAAAGCCCGTCCAGATCGCTGCCGCAATTGGAACACCTCAGAAGCGTAAGCTCCGAAAGATCATATCTCATTTCAGGGTATCCATCCTTGTATTACTTGTATTAATAGATAACATGATCGTTACCCCTGTCCGCTAATCTGCTGAGTATTTTCAGGAGATGCCAGGTTCCGTATGCAAGCCCACATAGAATGAGAATGATTATGGGAAGACAGGTTGATTGTCCTCCTCCTGCTGTTCTGTAGTTAAGTTTGCCGCTGAATAACATATCAAGAGTGTAAGGGAGAATGCCGGCCCATAGCAGCGCCATGGCAACTGTGATTATCTTCCTGTCCTTGCCTGATGATGGAAATCTCCCCCTTAGAACACTACCTGAACGTCCATCAACAACTACCTGATATGACCAGTTATCGATCCTGAAATCGGTTATCCACAGTGGATAATAGACAAGAGCATCCCGATACCCGGATACAACGATAAATTCCCATCTCTCCTCAAGCCCGAAACCGACTCCGGTGCCCAGTCTGCTGAAATATCTGGCCGTCTGGGCATGAGCATCGGCAACGGTTATCAGAGGATCGACGAATACACCCTCTCTGGAGCCCTCATCCTTCAGGATCTCCAGTCCATCGGGAAGTGCTGTACGCTGAATATCGAGCCCCTGAATGGAAAGCTGCGAATCCGCAGAAAGACTCGGAATTCCTAATGGTTCAAGGTCTGCCGCACTGATGTTCACGCTTCCGGAGAGCTGAATCTCCCGCTCCACAGCATTGGATCCCGTTCGTGTTTTAATTTTCCTGGTTACTGACACGGAAAAACCGGTTTGAGACTGCCCTTCGTGGGATATGGTTGGAACTTCACTCTCATGGTAGACAGGTTCAACTCCCAGTACGTAGCCGTTGACCTGTGCGCTGCAGTGCCAGAAAGGCACGTAATAGAGTACAGGTTTACTCACCCTCGCACTTTCAATGCTGCGGGGATTCACTCCCTTTAGCTCCCTCCGTACCGATCTTAGAACATCTATGCCTGCTATCCTCGAAGGAAGCACATATCTGAGCACTGCATTTGAAAGCAACAGACTGCTCGAGCAGCTGGGGCAGACGGTATGTGTATCCCCTTCTCGAACACTGAGGGGTCCGGCACACGATGGACAGGTAAGGGCGACAGTTACTTTATTCATTATTTCCGGGCCTTAAACCTGTAGAAAAGGAGTGCCACTATCAGAGGTATAATTACCATGTATGTCCAGATCCCGGAAAGTGCTGACCTGTCAAGATTCTTTGTAAGAAAATAAACGGGAAATGTGAAGACAAGACCTGCAGCAAGAGTCAGTAAAAATGTCCTGTTTAGATTCTTTTTCGCATCACTCTGTTCTTCCCGAATCGGTAACTCACCGATCAGCATGCCGGATACACCGTCGACCAGTAGTCCCTCGCTGTATCCCTCCAGATTCAGCATAACAATATAGAGTGGGTGAAATATCACTCTGCCGCTGCTTCCCTCAGCTGTATCTCTGTTGAATGGTATCAGTTGATCGGGGGTAACCAGGCTTTCATCAAAGACTTTCATGCTTCCGGAAGGGGGAAGGTAGTCCTCAAGGTCCGCCCAGGGCTGACTGAAGCAGGGCTGAAGCTTCCTTGCGGAAGATGTTCCTGTTTCCAGGTATGGAAAGAACTTTATTGCCACGGAAGAAACCTTGCCCGGTGGAAATAGCCTCCTGACATGCTCTTCTGAAACGGATGGTTCCACCAGCGCCGGTGTATTCTCGGGCGGGTCTACAATTATCCTCGCATCACAATACGGACAGCGGAGGAAGAAGTTGCTTTCCAGAACCACCTGTCGGGATCCGCACTGTGTGCAACTAATCTTCACTATTGCTATCCTTCGGCCTTGACCATGCGTTCTCCGCTACGGCCGCTACGATGATATCGCTCCGGAAAGGTCTTCTTACGAACACTACATTCGATTCAGGATTATCAGGTATATGGTAAGATTCATTAATGACCGCTATCACACCCTGCTCCGAGACTGGTGAACCTTTGAAGTGATCGATTTCCGACATATACAGATCGTAATCGATCAGCAGCAGGTTGTATTCCGAAGGCTCCTTACCCGCTGTGATCAGATCTTTTTTTACACTATCCGCAGTCAGCTGAAATACTGTACAGCCAATAGCCTCAAGTATAAATTCCAGGCGCGAAGTCTCCTCCTCTGAGAAACCGGTAATTGAGACACCTGGAAAAACATCCCCTATGGTCTCAGTCACTATATTTTCGGCTGAAGGCAGGTATACTGTAAACTTGGAACCTGAATCAAGTTCAGAACCAACAACAATATAACCATGATAGTTGTTCACTATTGAGTATACCGCAGATAAGCCAAGACCCCCTTGCTGATGTTTGGTAGAGTAGAATGGATCAAAAATTCTGGTCAGGTTTTTCTCCGAAATGCCGCACCCGTCGTCACCGATGGATATCATAACGTAGCTTCCGGCGATTATCGGTTTCATATCTTCCGATAGATCGATCCTGCAGGCTGTAACTCTTATCGTGCCGCTGCCGCTGGTG
>QNDS01000330.1 GCA_003644925.1 Candidatus Fermentibacterota bacterium | reverse complement strand
TCACTCTCTGATTATACAACCCCCGTTGTAAACCAGGTTTTTCCCAATCCTGCCTGCGGATCTGTTTCCTTCAGTTTTGTTATTCCGGAACAGGGGCCGGTATCTCTTGACATATTCGATATCAGCGGCCACAGGGTCATGAATATATTCGAGGGTGTATTGGTTCCCGGTGAGCATGATGTTTCTACGGATATCGACCTTGGCACCGGCTTGTACTTCTATAGATTGTCGACTGAGGGAGGTTCGGCCGCAGGGAAGCTGGTTATCAGCAGATAATTCCGGACAAACTGAGATATTGCAGATATGATTCATGGAGGGCGGCCTGATGAAAGCGGTATTGATTACGGTTCTTCTTACATTTGCATCCCTGCAATGGGGGCAGATTGAGTATCAGCCCATAACCGGTGTATTGCTCGAGCATTGGAATACAGCATATTCATATTTCATACCGATAGTGTATCATTTTGATTCAGGTGAGCTGCCTGATGGTATCTATGAACTTCGTATTGCAGGTATTGAGATTGAGCGGGATTCGCTGGATATCTATTTACTGGGAATGTCTCCCGAAACTGATATTCCTTTTCTTCTTGCAACCAGTGGATACAGGGGAGATCACAACTTCACAAAATCCTACGCGAGGTATTATGAAGAAGAAGATGAAATTCGTCTTTCTTTTCAGATGCCGGGCAGCGCGAGATGGTGCAGCGGCTGTTACAGATGGAACATTGAGGGAGGGTCGCTTGAGTTTCTCCGATATTATTCAAGAGATCCCTCTCTGGAGGCTCTGGAGCGGGTAGACAGCCTTCTGGCCGAAGGGAGTATCTCTGAAGCGATTTATGAACTGAACGGAATGTTCTATCCGGGAAATTATTACAGCTCCGATGAAATGATCTCCCGTTTACTGGTAAGTATCAACAGAACTGCTCTTGAACAGCATAATAGCGGAAACAATCAGGGGGCTGTAGATCTCTTCCTGGATCTTGATGAATTTTTTCATACTGCGGATGAATGGTTTCAGGCTTTCAATGACAGTCTGGATTACGTGGAATGTAATTATTCAAACTACATGGGTTTAAGCGAATACGTCATGATCATGAATAACTACGCGTTCTATCTTGAGCAGATCGATGATCCGGGCAAATCCCTGGTCGTCCTGAGGAAAGTTCTGGATCTGGATCCCTCTCGTATGGTTGCTCATCTGAATATCGCGGATGTTCTGTGGGATGTTGGTGAAACTACCGAAGCGGAAGAGCACTACAGCATCTATCATGATATGATGACCGATAATGAACTGCCCCATCAGATTCCTCTTCGGGTGCATGAAAGAACGTCACACTAACCTGAAACCAGCTGTGTTCGCTGCCTCTACCTGATGACCGTTACACTCCTGGTGGAAAGTTCTTCGCCCTGCACAATGCAGATGAAGTAGATTCCCGAAGCAAGGTCAGATGTATCCCAGTTCACTGGCTGCATGCCGGTGAGATTTCCTGTGAAGAGAATTGATACAATTCTGCCGGTAAGATCGAGGACAAAGAGTTCTGCAGGTCCGGAACCCTCGATGATCAGTGTTGCTGCTGACCTCACTGGATTCACTGTGAAAATGCTGGGCATGCTTTGGGGAGTATCGCCGGCAGTGCCGCCCGTGATACCTGTCCCGATCAGCCAGGGGTCATACTCGATGAATCTGCTCACTTCATCACCGCTGCCCGGACCTACGCCGCCCGGACCGCCCGGATCCCCCCACCAGTTCATAGTCGCATCAAAGGAGAACCATTCATTCGAGCTTCTGATGCCGAAACCATCGTTATCAGTGATGTTGCAGTGGTGAACGGAAGCGCCCCTGGAATCGGCAGCTTTGAGGCTTCCGCACCCGATGCCGTCCCTGGTGTTGTTTGCAAAAGTTGAACTGTCTGCATTCAATGTGCCGTAGTAAATATGTAATCCATCACCAACGTTATACAGGATTTCACATTTCGTTATAGTGAGATGACCTCCCTGAAGTGTGATTCCTGCGCCCCATAAAGAAGTGTTGCCTGATATCAGGTTTTCATGGAGTATCGTGCCCGATGCGTTGAGATGGTATATACCACCGCCGAACCAGCCGGATTGGTTATCGATGATCTGATTACCGGTGATGAGCGTATTTCTGTTGCAGGTAATGCCGCCGCCGTAGTCAACACTGAAGTTCTGTGTGATGATATTATCTGAAATAACAGCAATACCGGTGCCTCCGGTAAGATAGATACCTCCGCCATTTGTGTGATCCTTCGCTCCCTGCTGATAGGGAATACCTGCGCTGTTATATCTGATTGTATTTCCATCTATAACAACGCGGGAACCGGCGCAATAGAGTCCGCCCCCTGCGCTGAGCGCAAAGCACTCTTCAATGATGTTACCTGTGATAAGGGGAGAGGATACGCTGCATCGAATACCGCCGCCCTGATCGGCCGCCCCGTTTCTGATAGTGAAACCGCTTATAACCGTTGATGTATCTACAACAGGGGAGAGGAGTGTGATTACAGTGCCTGTGCTGTCTCCATCGATTATTGTCTGGCTCGGCCCCTGCTCCGAAACAAGAAAAAGATCTGCCACATCCGGCCAGATAATGTTTTCAACATAGGTTCCGGGAGCTACAAGGATAGTATCGCCGGACAGGGCGCTGTCCAGAGCTTCCTGTATGGTGCCGCAGTCACCCGGTACTTCAATAATTCCCGCAGCAGCGGAGCCGCATGCAATCAGAGCGGCTGCTAAAACGAAATGACGCATATACACTGGACTCTCCATTTCCTAGTAATTATGTATGGAATATACGGAATGTTGCTCATACATACATTTTGACGATCGGATGGTTATTCTCTGTCACTTGCTTTAAGAGTTCGAGACTACTATAGTAGACTGGTCGAATAGTTGCAAATGTTCTAACATTGCATTAATGGATTCTGTTCATCATCAACACGAAAGGAGGTGTCTGTGGGAAAACTGACTCTTATAGTTCTACTGTCCCTTGCTGCCGCTGCTATGGCAGCCAACAGGGTGGTGCTTTTTGAGGAGTTCACACAGACCGGTTGAAGCAGCTGTGCAAGCAGCGCGGGCGCTGTTAAGAGTATGGTCAACGGGTATCTCGCGAATGATGAGATCGCACCAATGATCATTTTTGCGAACGGTCCTGCCGGGAATCCCTTCAATTCCGGCAGAGATGCTTTATACAACTGGGGTTACACCCCCACATTCCAGACAGATGGAATCTATCAGAGAATCGGATGGTCGCAGTCGATAGTTCAGGGTCATATCGACAACAGACTGGCAGTTCCCTGCTATCTGGATATCTCTGTGGATATCGTCGGTAATGCAAGCGGAGGAACCGCCACATACACACTTATCGCGGAACAGGACCTCGGAGTCAGCCCCCTTAAGCTCTACTCTGCTATCGTCGAAAGTGGCGACAT
>QNDS01000329.1 GCA_003644925.1 Candidatus Fermentibacterota bacterium | reverse complement strand
TGAGTTATTCGCCCACAAAAATGATGGTTGCAGGTTCTGCAACCGGGGAGCATATATGGTTTGACGGGTGCTTTCTGTCAAGCGCCCGGTGAATATGATCTTGTCACGATTGGAGAATATACCTCTTGAGCAAATCAGATAAGAAACACGGCGTATGCCCCATCAGCATCATTCCTGCCGAAAGAAGATCGACTATTTTCAATGAGCTTCTTGATATGGATAAGTCCTGTGAGACCAAGGTTGTTATTAATCAGAAGGAAGACAATGATCTTGTTCTCGTTGGAGTAGGAGCGGTAGACTGGCCAGGACTTGCAACCGTCGTACTGAGCGAGCTTCACCACTCCGGATGGAATCTTGATCTCCTGGAGGGTTTTGCTCTAAATTCTGATGGTATCCGAAGAGGGTTCGTGATAACAGGAATCAGAGATGAAGATTCAGATCGACGCGATGCATTCGTTTCCGATGCCGGGAAAATGGCCGAACTTCTTGCCAACCTTGCAAGGGGACGTGCAGGCACTATCTCTCTGCTGTCAAGGGCAGCTGAAAGGCTTGAGAGATTTGAAGAAGTACGGGTTGCCCTGGAAGAACTGTATAATGATAAGACTGTGCCAGCAGGCATTCTGGGGGAAAAGGGCGAACTTGTTCTTTTCATTTCATCAAGGTCCGATGAGTACCTGGCCGAGAGAAAAGCAAGCGATCTTGCCTGGATAATCAAGACGAACTTCCAGCTTGTGAACAAGGTAAGGACAAGTGCCGGAAAGTCCCAGTTTGCCGTCAAGAATCTCAGAACGACCAGGGAGCATCTCACGGGTATTAACATTGCTGGATTCGAGAGAGAGATTTCATTTCAGAACTGCGTGACAGCACTTACTCACGCTTGGTTCGGAGCTTCCATACGCCACCAGAGAAGATATACCACACGGGACGGAATTATATCCATAAGGATAGAGATGACCGGACCCAGCGGTTTGAGCGCAACGAGAGCCGAGCAGATAATTATCAGAAGAAGTCTGAAGAAACTGCTGGTAGCTCATGAACTTGAAAAACTCAAAAGGATCCACCAGTACGGCGGCAGCGAACATTACGCCAGAGCTCTTATCCCCCTGCTGAAAAAAGAGTGTGAGACAACAGGTTTGAATCAGGCATACATTGCCATAGTATCATCGACAACATTCCAGGCTCAGCTTAAACTTGTTCTTGTTTCGAGTCAGGATGACAGTAATGCTCACGATACAAAAATTATAGATCTTGTAGGTTCGATCAACTCCAAAAAAGGGTTAGCTGTAGTTTCATTCAGATCCCCATCCAACTACAGGAATATCTGGGTTGATCTTCTGAATGTAACCGTAGAACGGGAAGATTTTACGGAGATGGAAGATGCTTACAGGGATATTAAGCTTGCTATTGAAGACAATTTCGGACAGTTCAGAGATTTCGACAGAGGAATGAGACTGAACGATGTAAGACAGCTGAAAGAGATAAGGTCAGAACTTACTGAGATCCCTGATAACGTGGTGACAGATTTCTATTACCATATCGAGGACTTTCTAAGGGCCAGCATTACGGTGAACGAGTTGTCTCAGCATATCAGACTTATTTACGATTCAATATCGTCATACCTTTCGAACCGGGAAACATTGGAGAATCCACGTTCACAGAATGTATCTGAGGGTAAGAGAAAGGTAGCATCTCTGATCTGCTTCGTGTGCGAGAATGAAGTGGTAGTATTCCAGAATCTTCTCGAAGCAGTAAAAGAATACACAGTTAATGTTAGTGTTATCGAATGGGCAGGTGTATCCGCCATTTTATTCCGGATACAGAGAAACGGTAAAGGGCTTACCGATGAAGAACTGTTTGATGTGATAGAAAAACTGAAAGCCCAGTGCGTAGAGCATTAATAACTGAGTATCTTGACAGTTTGCCAAAGTGATTCTATTTTCCTCGTCCATGGCGGTGTAGCTCAGTTGGCAGAGCAGCGGAATCATAATCCGCGGGTCGGGGGTTCAAGTCCCTCCGCCGCTACCAGAATTTTGCCGTAGGTATAACTGCCTGCGGCAATTTTCTTTTGGTCTTTGACTATTCCAATCTTCTTCTTTTAGTCAGGAGTACAAGATCCCTCAGTTCGCCTATATTGCGGCACTTCAGCCACTTTGAGTCAAAATCGGGGGAGCTGGTAATTTCCGCAATTGCCATTAACGCGCGAAGATGAAAAGTCCTTTCATCCCTTGAGCCCGCCAGGACAAAGATCATTCTGACAGGTGAGTTCTCTCCTCCGAAATCGACACCCTCTCTGCATCTTGCCAGAAGCACAGAGAATCTGCCAGGGCATGGAACGATGATATGCGGTATGGCAAGGCCTTCCCGCATAGCGGTTGAAGAATCGTTTTCCCTCTCAATCAGAAGTTTATCTATTTCATTGCTTTCAAGACAGAGGGAATCCTCCAGTTTTTCAGAAGCCATCCTGAAGAATTCTTTCATCTCAATTGGTTTATCGATATCCAGTATCACTGCCTCGGATACCAGGTCATCGAATCTGTCTTCGGTTATGTGATCACGATCCCTGAGAACTTGAGCCAGCTCCTTTACCAGACCATCTTTGACCAGTTCCCTCGGGAAAACTCTTGCAGTAAGATGCAGCAGTGCATATTCCCTCTGAGCCCTCTTCCTGGTGTAGATGAAGTACCAGATGGTTCCTCCGATAATGACAATCAGGCTTGCTGTCAGTGCAGATTGTCCGAGTTTTGCAAGAAGAACCAGCATACCTGCAATTCCCAGAAGCTGAATCCAGGGGTAACCCGGGCTTCTGAACTCGGGTTTGTATGTATGAATGCGGCTTTCCCGCATTACTATCAAAGAGATATTAACAAACAGGAATAGAATGAGCATCATAGTTGATGCAAGCTTAACCAGGTGCGTGAAATCAAGCAGGAGTAGAAGAATTATTATTACACCTGTTAGAACAATTGAAACCCATGGAACACCCTTCTTCCTTGAAATACTGGAAAGACCGGCAGGAAGCAGGTGATCCCTGCTCATTGCAAAAGGGAACCTCGCAGAAGCAAGGATTCCCGCGTTGGCTGTTGATAGAAATGCCAGCACTGCCGCTATGCTCATTACTGTCAGGCCTGTTTTACCTGCAATAACGCTGGCCGCCTCGGAGATTGGCATGCCGGTTTGCGAGAGAACGGAAGGGTCAAGTACGCCCACACAGATGAGTACAGACACGAAGTATAAGATAGTTACCACAGTCAGAGCGAGAAACATACTGACCGGCAGGTCACGCCCGGGTCGCTTTACTTCCTCCGCTACACTTGTCACCTTGGTCAATCCTCCGAAGGACACAAACACCAGGGCCGCTCCTGCAAGGATTCCGCTGAAGCCACCCGGGGCGATGGGTCTGAAGTGACCGGGGGATAGGTTAGTTAGGCCGAATCCTGCGAACAGAGTCAGGGATATGAGAAGT
>QNDS01000328.1 GCA_003644925.1 Candidatus Fermentibacterota bacterium | reverse complement strand
CGTAGCACTGAAAAGAACATTCGCCTTGTTCTTCACGGCATCCACCATTTTATTGTAGTAAGCAACGTCCAGGCAGCAGCTTTTCAGACCGAGCAGCTCGATTCCGTTTGTGGCCAGGTCATCGGCCAGCACCGTCGAGGCAATTTCCTTATCAGCCGTATCAATCGAAAGAGAATAATCACCGATATCCTGATACCAGGGATAGTCACTTAACCGCTCAAGGCAGCTCGGAGATAACAGTCCTAAAAGCTCGGTCAACGTCGCCGGCTCTTTATCGAGGCATTTCAATACCGTCAGAGTCGTCCGCTCCAGATTTTTGATCCCGGTTGACTTACTGTAAGCCTTTTTGCTGTCGGCAATGAGTAACCTGCCCGCAAGCCTTTTTCGCCTGTCACTGATGCTTTTGTTTAATATCTGCCACAGGTCTGATGTCAGGAGATTATGAGGTACGGAAAAAGTGCTCGACGATACGACTAACGGCCCGAGAATCGGTCCATAACCTGCCTCGTCAATTCCAACCAAAACAACCATCCTTGCGACTCCGTGACTCCACTCTAAGGCGTCCCCTGCTCCGACTGCCATCCGTATCCAAAGCTATAAATCGGCGACCTAAAACCAGGCCACACTTCGATCCGAACCAGAATTGTAATCATACTGGCGTTCGAATCAATAATATTGTCAATTTCATACCCAATCCACGAACACTGAGTTTTCAAAGCTCGCCCGGTGAGGGAGCGGCTGCGTGCCAGTTTTCTGGTTCACTCAAAGTCGCCGGGTGAGTAAGCGGGTCATTAATAACAAGCGAGCTGCCGTCTCCATCGGTTGCCGGGTACCACGTATCGGCATACTCGAATCGCAGTATAGCAGCATCCAGAGGCGATGGAATGCTCAGAACGATTCTTTCGCCGCCGTTGCTCAGGTTGCCGGAATATTCGCCCGCTATGTTGACACCCGTGCCGTAGGTCGACCGGAAAGCCGTGAGGTTTTTGACAACCACGATATATCGGCCCGGTTCGAGCAGCATCTGGCCGAACGTAAAGTTAATTCCATCGCTTAAGCGAACGCCGGTAAGGTTCAGAGTTATATCACCGGTATTCTGCAGCTCGATGTAGTCGTAGCTGCTGCCGGCAGATGCGTGGTACATTAGTTCTGTCACACGCAGGCCATCCAGAAGCGCCAGGGCATTAGCGTATGGGAAACCATCGGTTGCCATCGTGCTGACCCCGTCAAGCTCGGCACTGATGAGCATGTCGGAGCTGGTTTTAGATGCGTTCATGCCCTGGATGGCAAGAACATTGTCGCCCCGCTTGATATGGCCGATGAACTCGGAGATGTCGATCTCCTCAAAGACTACGGCGGCGGAATCAGAGTGACTGGAGCCGG
The DNA here is from genome assembly GCA_003644925.1 of Candidatus Fermentibacterota bacterium. Lineage (GTDB taxonomy): Bacteria > Fermentibacterota > Fermentibacteria > Fermentibacterales > JCC-6 > Aegiribacteria. The sequence goes on along the minus strand of QNDS01000328.1, from coordinate 2,089 downwards.
CGTGGGAATCCCAGGCAGGTATGCCCTCAAAATTACGTCTTGCCACTTCAACCCCGTTCAGATATGCGAGAAAACCGTCGTCGTATCGCACCTTCAGTATCAGCCCGCTTAGCCCGCTCACATCATCGGCTCCGACAGTGAATGGAATGCGGATATAACAGGTTGCATTCGTACCATACATTTGTTCACGCAGGTCAATGCTTAAGAAGTCCTGATAACCTGATGTCCTTTCGAATCCTGCCCCGCCGGGACTGCCGGTGGCCAGTTGCCATACCGAATCGTCAAAATGGATTTCCGTATTCCATGCCTGGCCAATATCCTCGGTTGGAACCAGCACACGCTTATCGATATCCTCGGGCACAATGGTAGTCAAAATCACCGTAGCCGGTCCGATTAACGGATTCGCAACGCCGGGGGTCGGCAGTTCGAAGAACTGGAAACTCTCCGCGCCATTAGGCGCCCGGCCGTACGAGACATCGGTGGTCTGGGGCCCATAGAAGATCTTATCGATCTGGTTGAGACCGGCGTCGAACAGACCGATTATTTCAGTGTCGGCCGAGAGCCTGAAATCCAGGTGACCTTTCCTGTTGCTGTTGTCGGCCCCGAAAACGCCGAAACCCTTGCCGGCAATAAAACTCAGCGGTCCCAGCGGACTTTTATCAGGCTGAGTGACGGGATTGTCTGTCAGGTACAGGCCCGTTAAATCGACCGGGGAATCCTGGGGATTATACAGCTCAATAAAGTCTTCCTCGAACAGTACAAAACTGTCGGCGAGCCATTCGTTTATCTTGATTGCCTTCTGATCGCCGAGCGGCTGAGTGATATTGGCCTGACCAAATGTCGGTATCGTCAGGGACCACCGGCCGGTGTTTCCGATTCGGCCGATGGACAGGTCAGGTAACTGCAGGCCGAACTCGACTGAATCGAGCAGTTCGCCACTGCTGCTATAGAGATAGAGACCCTCGCCATCGCCGTTAAGGGCAAAGCCCAAATGGATGCCGGAGCTGGTCTTATCGGCGTCGGCGTAGAGTACCAGGTATCGGCCCGCTTGGATGGATGTCCCCGCCGGGAAGACAAATTTTCTCGGATCGTCCGGGTTGTCCGTTATGCTAACGCCGGTCAGGCTCTGAGAGGAGGGACCGTCATAATAAAGCTCTATCAGGTCGGGGAATGTCCCGCCCCTGTCGAGTGTCGTACTGTTAATCGCTAACACTTCGTTGATTACGACCCTGGAATAAGATGTGTCGACGGTCCATGTTCGCGAGGCGGTCGGCTTGTCTTCGCTTTGCCAGATACCGGCCGAGTTCTTGCCGACGACGTAAACGGTATAAGTCTGGCCGTTGAGAAGATTATTCAATACGATGGGCGTATCGACCGGCAGTTCCTGGCTCCAGGGCTCGCTGTTGAGGCTGTACTTGTAATGCGTAATGCCGGGCCCGCCGACTATAAGCGTGGCATCCGTTCGATAGGTCAACACATCAGGCTCGCCGCAGATCGCAGCACCGCCCGGCACGTAGGCTCCCATATCCAGCCCGCACGGCCCGGTGTCTATAGCAGGCGAACCGGCCTTGAGGCGGAAGTCCGCACCCGAATCGACAAAAACCGGATCGGCGTCAATATTGCCAACACCGTAAGAGTGCCACTCGGCCGGAATGATCGAATTGTCCACTGACAACCCAACCTGTCCGTCAACATTTTGGAACACATTACTATTGTTCCAGAAAATATTACCGTTCATGTTGGCGCTTCTGCCCGGAGTAGAGCCTGACTCATTAAAGTTAATCACAGAGTTAACCTGTTCGACAAAGGTATTGTTCTCAGCAGACATTTCGGCGAGACCCTTGAGGAGTACCGCGTTGATATTATTGAAAAATATATATATAAATTTCCAGTTTTACAACAACTTTATCGTGAATTAGTACGTGTTTCTCTTTTAGGAAATTACCCACATGCACAAGTTAGACCAAATTTTGAATTAAGAATGAATATATATGAAGAAATGACAATTGGTATGATGAATGAAAATCATTTTATTTATTGGATGACACATAATGAAAGATATATTTCACTTGTAACAAAGGAATTTTAT
>QNDS01000327.1 GCA_003644925.1 Candidatus Fermentibacterota bacterium | reverse complement strand
ATTATTATTTTGTGATGTGTCGCCATAGTACGTTTTAACGGAGTTAGATTACTTAAATTCATTGTTTCGTCCGAAAGGTGGCATGGATCAGTAACATTCTCCCGATTCATTCGCCGCCCCAACAATCGCATCGACAAAGTCATCTGCACTGGCACCGACCATCTCAATCTTGTTCTCGTCAAAATATGCGTGAACGATCCGTTTTATCTCATCTCGCTCTGTCTTCGCCCCGACAAGCAACCCCTCCAGGGGATCAAAATCGATATCATTGATCTGCATAAAATCACCGGTAATCCCGGCATCCATTATCGTTCCTTCAGTCACGTACAGCGAAACCCTGATAATTCCCTTCTCCGCGGGATAGACGCACGAGGCATTTGATACGCTGCAGTGACCCGGTCGCAGGATAAATTTCTTTGATGAGAATAGATCCATCTTTTTAGTCCATATCGCGGTTTCCTCCTCGTTTAATCCATCTTTCACCAGTTTTACGCCCAGTGCTTCTTCAAACCCACTGAGAAGATACTCCCGGAGTTCCGCAGGTGGTATCCTCCTACCCAGTTCCTCGATAACCGTTGTTATCCTCTTCTGAACCGACGTTACCCCTTTCTTCTTCAGTTTGGGCGCAGGAATCTTTGCGATCTTTTGGAAAGTTTCCATGTCAAAATCCCATATAACGCTGCCATATAACAAGAGCGAGTTCTGCCTGCTCATAGCAGTCATCCCGCAGACCTTCTTATCCCCGATATTTATATCGTTCACAGGCGAGAAATTCGCATCGAGCCCGAGTTTTTTCAGACCAAGAACGACGCCTCGTGACAAGACCTCAAAATTCTCATCCATATCATCCGAAACACGAGTATCTCTCTTGTCTATGCAGACGCCCCACGATGTTGCGCCCGGAACCATTAAACCGGCTCCGCCACCAGTCTCCCGCCTCTCAAGTGTTATCCCGAGTCTCTCACACTCCGCAATGTCACACTCCTCCTCGCAGCACTGATTCCTACCCAGAGAAAGAACGTAGCCGGGACATTCCTCCAGAAACACGGTATTGGGACTTAACCCCGCAACCATCCCGTCCACGAGTGTTGAATGTATGGAATTGCACCGTACGACTTCTTTCTCCTTCACCTCAAGATACCGCCACTCTTCCGCCATTCTATTGCCCTCATCCCTCACCTAATACGCATACAAACTCCCGTACGGTCTGTTCGACAGCGGTTGCAGCTTAATAAACGGCTCAGCCATAATTTCATCCAGATCAAGCCCGAAGTGCTCACAATACTCCTTGAGATGCTTCGTAAGAACCTTCAGATCCTTCTTATCCAGTGGAAGTACGCTCACCTCCTTTCCGAGCGTATACTCATCCACTTCGCCCCTGATGTAGATCACGCCGCCGTGCATCCCAGTACCTAAGTAATTGCCGGCAATCGGCACCCCTTCGCCACGGTTCAGTCCGAGCAGTACCAGAACGCCTCCTGCCATGTACTCGCCGCAGAAATCGCCGGCAACGCCGCCTGCAATTATTATTGGAATCTGTTTCTTGTATTCTTTCGCATGAATGCCGGCTCTGTATCCAATATTCCCCCGAACATACAGTTTCCCGCCACGCATTCCGTATCCGATGACGTCCCCTGCGCTTCCGTGCACGATCACTTCACCTGCGTTCATCGTGTTTGCAACACCGTCCTGGGCATTTGCATTGACGATGATCGTGGGACCGTTCATGAACATGGCAAGATCGTTTCCGGGAACTCCGTTTACGGTGATCTTGATATTCTTCTCGATTCCGTTGCCAATGTAGCGCTGCCCGTTTGCGTTGTCGAGTATGAACTCAGTCTCGCCCTCTTCCGCTGCATCGCGGATGATCTTGTTCTGTTTTCGGTAGTACAATCCCTTGCAGTCGATTCTCATCACCATCTTCATCACCTCAGTATCCCTACTGCCCGACTCCTGCCGGTTTTACTCCGAGCAATTCCAGTGTCTGTGAATCGAGTCCGATGCCACGCAGTCGCTCGCGGCTGCCTCGCAGCGATTCGATCGAGTTCACGCCGAGCGAGCCAAGTACCTCCTTAAGTTCAAGGCTCCACGCCGTAAGAAGGTTTGTTAGTCTCCCTGCGCCGACCTGCGGGTCGAGCCTGCGCACGAGTTCGGGTTTCTGGGTGGCGATGCCCCATGCACAGTTTCCTGTGTAGCATTTCTGGCAGATCCGGCAGCCCAGCGCCACAAGAGCAGCAGTTCCGATAACCACCGCATCAGCACCAAGAGCGATCGCCTTTGCCATATCACCGCTGTTCCTGATTCCTCCGGCGCAGATGATCGATGCGTTGTTCCTGATACCCTCACTCCTCAGGCGCTCGTCGACAGCGGCGAGTGCCAGTTCGATTGGTATTCCCACGTTGTCCCGTATAACCATCGGTGCAGCCCCGGTTCCGCCACGAAACCCGTCGATTGTGACGACGTCAGCTCCTGCACGCACAATCCCGCTTGCAATCGCTGCCACGTTGTGGACTGCTGATATCTTGACAGAGACTGGTTTTTCGTAGTCGGTAGCTTCCTTGATCGCATATATGAGTTGCGAGAGGTCTTCGATTGAGTAAATATCGTGATGTGGCGCGGGAGAGATTGCATCAGACCCGACAGGGATCATCCTCGTCTTTGATATATCCTCGTCCACCTTCTCGCCGGGGAGGTGTCCGCCGATACCGGGCTTTGCGCCCTGCCCGATCTTGATCTCGACCATCGCGGAGGTGTTTAAGTATTCGCTGTGCACACCGAACCTGCCTGATGCGACCTGAACAATGACGTTTCCTGAGTAGGGGTAGAGTTCCTTGTGAAGTCCGCCTTCGCCGGTGTTCATGAGCGTGCCGGATCTCGCTGCAGCCATCGCAAGCGACCTGTGCACGTTCAGGCTCACCGCACCATACGACATCGCCCCAAAGACGACCGGCACATCCAGTCTGACCTGAGGCTCTATCTCAGTTGCAAGGTCTATCTCGCCATACTCACTCTCCACGAACTCAAGACGATCCGGTTTTCGCCCTAAAAATGTCCTGAGTTCCATTGGCTCACGGAGCGGGTCGATTGATGGATTTGTGACCTGACATGCATCCACGAGCAGGTGATCCCATAAAATAGGGTATTCTCTGGGGTTACCCATCCCTGTGAGGAGAATTCCGCCGGTCTCAGCTTGCTTTAAGATGTTCTGCCGGGTCTCAGGCGACCAGTTTGCATTTTCCTTGTAAGCCAGTTCGTTCTTTGTGATCGTTATCGCGTGTTCAGGGCAGAATGTGACGCATCGCTGGCATGCCACGCACAACTTGTGTTCGGGAACCACTCGGTCCGTGAACTGCATGCACCCGAAGCTACAGTTCATGACGCATCGCTTGCACCGCCTGCACCGGTCGTAAGCGATCTTTACGATGAATTCGGGAGGTAACTCGGATGCCATCTATATCACCTCCTCATCCAACTCGCCTATAACCGGTGTTCCGGCTCTCGGACT
>QNDS01000326.1 GCA_003644925.1 Candidatus Fermentibacterota bacterium | reverse complement strand
GCGGTCATTATGGCCTCATTGGTACCATCGATACGAATCCCCAAAGCATACTCGGTTCTCATCGCCGTCGACCTTGCCTCGCCTATAACATCAATCAAATATTCACCCTGCTTGGGATGAGTAATTGTAATCGAATCATTGACTATTTCATCATATGTGGCCGGGAAAAGGGTTTGCGTATCTTTTCCAATATAATACCCTTCCGGATCAGTAACTTTTAAATCTATTAAATCCGGGGTATCGGCATAACCGACTATTATCAACGGTGCCGCAATCAAAATATGATTGTCCGAAAACTCGGAGGTGTTCCCGCTCACATCAGTCGCTGTCATACTTATTGAACTAAACTGCCCGGCTTCCTTGGCAATATCAAAAGCAAATTTCCCGCTTCCATCAGCAGTTTCATTTCCGATATAACTATGGGCTTCACCGTGACCGGAAAGATCGAGAGGCCGGGTGCTGTCACCTGCCGGATGAGCTATAAAAAATTCAATTATTGCGTTTGCGGCCGCAGAACCATAGGCGGTGAAAGAGCTATCCGGATTCATATACAGCGAGTCAAGTTCAGGATAATTCAGTAAATCGTTAGGACCTGAATCTGCATCACCGGGATCATTGGTTGTAACACCGTCGTCATTCAGATCAATTCCCAGGCCGTCGTTATCGTATATTTCGTTTTGGGTGATCGTATTGTAGAAACTGTTCGCCGACACTACTACCCCATTAGATCCGTTGTAGGCTATCTGATTGGAATCAACAAGCGTGTGATCACAGTCGAAATCGATCGCCAGGCCACCGTCGACATTTCCCTGATTCGGATTGGCCGATGACCCACCGATGCGGTTACCAATAATCAGATTGGAATCGGAATTGCCGTATATATAAATTCCTTTTTGTTGATTTCCAGCTATAATATTGGCTTCAAAATCATCATAACCACCTATCCTGTTATATTTACCGCCGGATATTAGAATTCCATTCAGACCGTTGCCGATTATGGTATTTCCACGAACATAATTACTGTCGCATCCAATCGGAAAATATATTCCATCACTTTCACTTCCCGCTACGGTATTATTCGGACCGATCGTATTATGTTTACTCGTGCCGTTTAGTAATATGCCCGTAACATTGGGAATTGTATCAGACAGGTTGATTGCCAGTCCAAGATAATTATTGGAAATTTGATTCTCCGTTCCATTGAAAACTTCAATACCGGATGATACTCCGGCAATATAATTACCAAGAACGGTTATATCCCCGACATTACAATTATTGACATTAGTTAACCTTACTCCATAAGTAAAACCGGAAGGCAATTCATTCAACGCCCCTCCTGCTGAAGATAAGCCTATGTAATTACCGAGGACATCATTATAGCTGCAATTCGTGATAAGTATCCCGGATGCGGCGTCGGAACAGGCGATTATATTTCTTAAATATTCGTCATTTCCGCCAACCCTATTTCTATCACCGGAAATCATGATTCCATGGCCGCCTCCGGCCTGTCGAATATCTCCGGCCGAATTTACATTTATGTGGCAATTCTCAATAGCATTGTAATTGCCTGTCAGCTCAATACAAGGGTTTTCCCAATTAATAATTGTCAAACCATAAATAGCGTTGTGATCGGAATTAATGGTTAACCCACTCGACGCACCCAGACCGGTTCCGTCAAGGATTATGCTGTGTTCACCTCCGGGAGAATTGTTTCCCTGAATTTTCGTCCAATTATCACTAATTTCAGGCAATTCTGTTAACAGAGATATTGTCCCTGAAACTGAAAATGATATCGAATCGGAACCTGGTGAACTGTTGGCTTCACTAATTGCCCCGCGCAATGAACCGACACCGGAATCATCAAGGTTGGAAACCGTAATACCGTCAAAATCGCAGGCATCGCCGTCTCCGTCACCGTTCCCGTCCTCCTGGTCTGCATTATAGACATCGGGGCAGTTATCGCAGACATCACCCACATTATCACTATCAGCATCATCCTGATTTGGATTGGATACGTCCGGGCAGTTATCACAGGCGTCACCGAAATCATCGCCATCAGTATCATCCTGATTTAAATTGGATATATCTGGACAGTTATCAATATCCCCGCATATCTCATCGCCATCAATGTCATTGTCGGGGTCAAGCGGACAGTCATCACAGACATCGCCAATTCCATCTCCATCAGTGTCTTCCTGTCCCGGGTTATAATCATCGGGACAGTTGTCATCAATACAGGTATTTCCGGGGTTGCCGGGATCACCAAACAGATCCCCATCAGTATCAACACAGATATGTTCAACCGTCCAACAATAAGGATCACCGACAAACGCGCCGTAGAAGGGTGACGGTTCGGTAGGAAAGAGCCAATCCCAATCATCAATCAGACCGGATGGATAATCGAGAGAATCAATGCAGAATTCTCCCTCATCAAAATAATCAAACCTCATATTAAATCTAACATAAACCTGATTGGGTAAGGGCTCATCCATACATCCCTCTTCTGAGAAAGAACCCCCTTTCAAGTTTATTGAATCGGGTAATGAACCATCCCAACTAAATTCATTAATTTGCAGGAGATCAGGCATATCAAAAATAATTTCGTAATCATTAAGATATTCAATACTTTGAGTAGAGGCTTGTCCGTCGACTACTACGACATGTTCAATATTGGTTAGACTGGCATCGGGACTGTAAAAGAAAAATGAATATCCAATGGCGCACATACTGTCCCCATTTTCATTAGCATTATCCATTAATATATCAATATAAAACAATTCACCCGGGGTTATTCGCCCGGCATCCGCCTGCGGACAATCAACTGAAATAAAAAAATTGGGCGTTTGCCCCAAGACATTTGTGGTTATGCTTGCCGAGAAACCAATAATCACAAATATTCCAATAAAATATTTCATCAATCGAAGCCAATCCTCTCACATGATAGACCTGATTATGACCCAAAGAGGTATCGAAAATGATATTTCTTATCTCTTTCAGTCCCGATCTATATAAAAGCCAAATCAAAGACCAAACAGAAGTGTGCCTGTATAAATATAAATAATAATATATTCCTGTCAAGTCCAAAAACAAGCGGCCAGCGCAATGGTAATACATCTTGTACCCGGTCACTCTCGAAACCCCGAACTCTCGACAGAGAGGGGCCATCTTCTCACCGGATGACAGACGACCAATAAACGTCATCCTCTCATCCGTAACACTCGTTTCCTTCCAAGGCATAACTGACCTCCTGACAGGATAGTGTAAGCCATCTGCCCGGAATATACCATTAAAGCGGAGAGGCTGGGATTCGCCGCCTAAATATTCGGCTAACTTTAAGAATGGATTGAAATTAGCCATAATTTATTGGTATTTCTACTGTTAAGTTGCGTTGAGTTCCGTCAAGTTGCGTTAAGTTCCGTTAACTTCCGTGAAGTCGATTGTTAGAAAATTGTTAGAAATTTTCATGGTAATCAAATCACCACCAGCGTAAATATACCGATACGAATT
>QNDS01000325.1 GCA_003644925.1 Candidatus Fermentibacterota bacterium | reverse complement strand
TTAAGGATACCCATGGAAAAGGAAGGGGCTGAAATTCTTTACTGCGTGATTGCTCCTGAACCGAAATTTCGTGCACAGCTCATATATCAGGCTGCAGTTATCATGAATGTAGCCGGAGTTGATTTTACAATGCCGGCAACACCCGGATGGGACAACAGCGATCAATGTATGTTTACCGGGGACTACGAAATGATGGGCCGGCTAAAAAAGGCACATTTTGAAATGGCCATGCGGCTCAAGGTCAAACGGATTGTAATGGGAGAGTGCGGACACGCATTCCGATCCGTATATGATACGGGAAACCGATGGCTGGCATGGAAGATGCCGCCAATACCGGTTACACATGCCGTGGAATTCTATTACGAATTGTTAAAACAAGGAAAGATAAAAGTCGCTAAAAAGTATGATAAGCCGGTTACCTTTCAGGATCCCTGCAATATTGTCCGGGGAAGCGGCCTTCATGAAAAGGCACGTTATGTGGTTAATGCGATTTGTGAAGAGTTTATCGAGATGCATCCCAATCGGGAACACAATTATTGTTGTTGTGCAGGAGGCGGTGTAGTAAATACCGGTCCTCCACACAAAATGGCACGCATTACAGGGAACAGGATTAAGGCAGAGCAGTTATCTGAGACAAAGCGCAAGGGTGCAAAGGTTGTCATCGCCCCTTGCCATAACTGTCATGGCGGAATAGAAGATATTCTTCATCACTACGGAATTGATATGGAACTGCATTTTCTGGGGGACATAATATACAACGTCATTGAAAAACCGGTATAATTAGTAAAATCAGTTGGGCCGGGCGCATAAAATTGGGAGAATCCTGATGAAAAAAAGGACAATGATAATATATGCGGTAATACTTCTGACAGGTTGCATGATTGCGGTCATGTCCGGTTATTCACAGGAAGATGTGACAACTGTTGAAGACAGCGCATTTGAAAACAAGATGAGACCAGCGGTTCCGTTTCTGCATGATCAGCACAATGAAATGGCGGAGATTGACGACTGCAATGTGTGTCATCATGTATATGAGGATGGAAAACCAGTTGAAGATGATTCTTCCGAGGGCCAGGAATGTTCAGAATGCCATACCTTTAATAAGGGCGATACCCCCATGTCCCTTGTAAACATTTACCATTTGCAATGCAAGGGGTGCCACCAGAAAAAAAAGGCCGGACCGATCATGTGCAGCGAATGTCATCCAAGATAAACGAACAACTCGGATACACAAGAGATTGAGAAGAAAATTTAACCCGAAAATTTACAGACATCCCACAAGGAGAGAAGCACACCATGATTGATAAAGAGACGAAACGGCTTGCTTCTATTTTTGATGCCATGGGGCGGGGTGTTTATGTCATCGGGGATGATTACGTTATAAAATTTATGAACAAGGCCAGTATTAACGCCTTTGGGGAAGGCGTTGGAAAAAAATGCTATCAGGTGATTGCCAATTGTGACAACGTCTGTTCCTGGTGCCGGGCAAAAGAAGTCTTTAAGGGAGAAACCCTTCGTTGGGAAAACTATTTTCCGCACATCAACAAAACTTTCGAGATTTTCGAATTGCCTTTGCAAACCGATGAAGGAACCATATCGCATTTTTGTATATATCAAGACATTACAGAAATAAAAGAGCGCGAGAAAATGCTTCGCGCTTCCATAGAAGACTACAAAAAATTGTTTGAACATGTGCGTGTGGGTGTGCACATGAGCAGCAAAGAAGGAAAATTTATTGATGCCAATCAGGCGCTTATGGAGATGTTGGGATACACGAGCAAAGAGGAGTTTTTTAAGGTAGATATAACCAGAGACCTTTATCTGGAACCTGAAGATCGCCGAAAATACATGGATCTGATTGAACGAGACGGTCACGTCATTGACTATGAAGTTGATTTGAAGCGCAAGGATGGAAAAGTGATCTCGGTATTGCGAACCGCTCACGCACGATATGATCAAGAGGGGAATGTTATCGGGTTTGAAGGGATCTGTGTGGATCAAACCCAGAGAAAGGAGATGGAACGAAAGCTTAAAAAAGCGCATGACTTTCAAACAAACCTCATCCAGACCTCGATAGACGCAATCATTGCCAATGACCGTAAAGGCAACATTATCATTTTTAATCAAAGCGCTGAAAACATTTTCGGCTACACCCAGGAGGAAATTTCCAAAGTTCACGTCACCCAATTTTACAAAGACGGCGAGGCTAAAAAGATTAAGCAAATGATTTACGGGCCTGATCACGGCGGTCCCGGCCGTTTGGTTAACTTTAAAGTCGAAATTGTCGATAAGGATGGGCAGATAGTCCCCATCCTGCTCTCTGCGACATTACTGTATGAAGAGGATCAGGAAGTTGCCACGGTGGGGTATTTTAAAGATATGCGCGAGGTCAAGCGGCTGAAACAGGAGATCCATACGCTTTTTGAGTTTGAACACAACCTCATTCAGAGTTCCATAGATGCCATCATCGCCTCGGACAGGGATGGATGCATTATCGTTTTTAATCAGCAAGCCGAGAAACTGCTGGGGTATTCCGCATATGAAATGATCATGAAAATGTCTTTTAACGAGCTTTTCCCGCCGGCGATGTTGGAAGAGCTCAGGAACGAACTGGCTTCCGATGAATACGGAGGGGAAAACCGGCTCCTTCTTTTTGAGACATATATGATCAATAAAACCGGCGATAAGATCCCAGTCCAGCTTTCCGCAACGGTGATGTTTGATCAAGGCGAAGAGATCGGCATGGTTGGGTTTTTCAGGGATTTAAGAGAAATCAGGAGAATGGAACAGCAGTTTACCAATCAGGCCCGACTGCTTCACGAGCACAAAATGATTTCCCTGGGCAGGCTGTCCGCCAGCATTGTCCATGAGCTCAACAACCCTCTTTCAGGCATATTAAACTATATTCGCCTGATGCTCAAGATTATCAAGAGGGGTGATTTGGAAACGAAAAATATAGAAAAGTTTCAACGGTATCTTACCCTTGTTGAGAGTGAGACCAGCCGCTGCTCCAAGATCGTTTCCAATTTGCTGGCTTTCTCACGAAAATCCGAATTAGAACTTAAGGCAATGAGTATTAACGAGCTTCTGGAAAAATGTATTCTGCTCGCCCAGCACAAACTCATGCTTCAGAATATCCAGATTAAAACCGATCTTGATCCGGGTATTCCAAAGGTTTTGGGGGACTTTAATCAAACCCAGCAATGCGTTATCAATCTAATTTTTAATGCGATTGACGCCATGCCGGATGGCGGCACCCTGACCCTGGCGGGTTCATTTGATCCGGAAACACAGATGGTCGAGATAAAAATAGAAGATACCGGATGCGGTATTGCTGACCAAGACCTTCACCAGATTTTTGATCCTTTCTATTCCACAAAAACAGAGGGGAAGGGGCTTGGACTCGGACTTTCCATGGTTTACGGCATCATCGACCGTCATAATGGATCTGTCACCGTTGACAGCGAGCTGGACAAAGGGACCGTTTTTACTATTCGCCTTCCCTCACTGAAGAGGG
>QNDS01000324.1 GCA_003644925.1 Candidatus Fermentibacterota bacterium | reverse complement strand
TCGTGCGCCAGGGCAAGCTCCATGGCGATTTCATCCCACCAGGAGCCTTCTGTCTCAAGAGTAATTTCCAGCTCATCCAGAACCTCATCTCCCAGGAACCCTAAAAGAGCAACATCCGAAACGGTCTGTTCCATCTGCCCTTTGCTCATCCTGCCATCACTGCAGATCATCGCCCTTACAGCACGCTCTGCAGCACAGTCAGGCGCCGGAAGAATGCCTGATGCTGGTACTTCCCCCGATTCTCGCTGAAGCCACGACCGCAGCAGGATATTATCGGAAGGCACCAGAGCCAGAGCCTCATCTGACCTTCTGGAAAGATCGAGAAGAGATACTTTCCAGCCGGACAGATTCTCTCCGGATTCCTGCTGAATGCTGTCAAGAAGAAGGATACAATCGTCTTCTCTCCCCACTCCATGATAAAGACCGGCAATTCTGTAAAGAATAACATTCCGGGGAATATCATCTTCCCGCAGAAGCTCAAGGAGTTCTGAAACAGCCTGTTCATTCAATCCTGACAGGATGAACGAATCCGCACGCTGAAGGGATGCCGACATTAAGGGCAGCGATAAAATCAGAAGCGATAGAAGGAGTTTAAGCATTATCAATCCAGTCTAATGTCTGAAATGACGGGTTCCTGTGAATACCATGGTCATGCCATGTTCATTCACGGCATCTATTACTTCCTCATCACGAATTGACCCACCGGGCTGTACTATGGCGGCAATTCCCGCTTCCGCAGCCTTCTCAGGGCCATCTCTGAATGGGAAGAATCCATCTGAAGCAAGCACCGCCCCTTTGAGGGAATGCCCTTCCCTCTCAGCCCTTCTGACGGCAAGGTCAAGGCTTTCAATCCTGCTCATCTGGCCGGCGCCAACGCCCAGAGTACCATAGCGATCACCAATAACAATAGCGTTGCTCTTAACTGATCTACAGACTCTCCAGAGGATATCCATAGCCGCAAGTTCCTGCTCTGACGGTTTCCGTTTGGAAACTATATCAATATTTTCAAGTCGGGTTACCGGATCCGAGTCCTGAAATAGAAGCCCTCCGTTGATGCTTCTGACCTGCTTTCCATCTTCAGTACAATCCTCCATCCTCAAAATCCTCAGCTTTTTTCTTTTCTGAAGCCGCAGCAGGGCATCTTCATCGAATGAAGGAGCCATTACTATTTCCAGGAATATTCCTTTAAGTCTGGCGACCAGTTCAATATCAACGTTGCAGTTCAGGGCGAGTATACCGCCATATGGCGAAACACTGTCAGCTCTGAATGCGTTATCGAAAGCCTCCGTAGGACTGCTTCCCCTTCCTGCGCCGCAGGGGTTGCCGTGTTTCATGAGAATGGCGGAAATGGACCCTTCGGGCATTTCTACGGCAAGATCCCATGCGGCAGTAGCATCAAGGTAATTGTTGTAACTCAGGGCTTTCCCCCCCAGTACCTCCGCGCTTCCAAAACCTTTCCTGGGCCAGGTAAAATGCACTACAGCCGATTGATGGGGGTTCTCACCGTACCGGAGTTCAGGTACAAATCCTCTTTCCATGCTTAATGAAATCTCAAGATCATAGCGTGATGTAATATCGAAGGTTCGAGATGCCATCATTCTTCTGAATTCCGCATCGTCAGAACCATTTTTTATAGCTTCAAGTACTTCTGGAAAAACATCGCATCCAGCAGCTGATATAACATGGTGCCAGTTCTTTGCAGCACCGCGAGCCATTGTGGGGCCGCCTATGTCGATAAAACCAACCAGCTCGGGATCATCTGCTTCCATTCCAATAGTTTTTTCAAAGGGATAAAAATCGACGGCCACCAGGTCAAACACCGGTTTCCCGTCTTTTATCCTGGCTTCTCTGTCTTCTCCTGCGGCAAGGATAGAAGCGTGAAGCTCCGGGTGAAGAGTTTTCACTCTTCCACCAAGAATCGAACTTATGCCGGTAATTTCCTCGGTTTGAATTACGTCAATTCCGCATTTCTCAATATGTCCCGCAGTTCCTCCGGATGCGTATATTTTCCATCCCATGCTGGAAAGTCCGGTTGCAAGCTCATCCAGACCCTTCTTGTTCCATACACTTATCAAGGCGGTTTTATCAGCCATTATCCTCCATCCATTTTCTGGCATTGAAATATACTATCGGTTTCCTTTTATGTTCCGTGGATTTAACCATCTTCTTAATTATTGCTGTTGCTGACTCGGAGATGTCCCCTCCATCGAAATATCTTCTGATATCCCTGTAGGAAACCCCCATCTCTTCCTCGTCACTCTGCCCCGGCCAGAGTCCGGCGGAGGGAACTCTGTCGATAACCCAGGTGGGAAGTCCCAGGACAACGGCAAGTTCTCTTACCTCATCTTTGTACAATCTTCCGATTGGAAGAAGATCGGCAGCTCCATCCCCCCACTTCGTCCAGTATCCTACAAGTATTTCCGAGTAGTTGCTGGTTCCAAGAACAAGCCTGCCCGAAGAATGAGCATACAGCATAGTCATTCTCAGTCGCGATTTGATGTTCGCAATATTCAGTACGGATGTATCATCGAGATCATCGATGAAAGCCTGCTGGACTGATGAAAGATCGATTATCTTGTATCTTATTCCAAGATGCCGAGCTATCTTAACGCCATCATCAGTATCCGACTGCATGCTCGAACATGGCATTATAAGCCCCAGTACATTCCCGGTTCCAAGAGCCCCGGCACACAGAGCTGCTGAAACTGCGGAATCCAGCCCACCGCTCAGGCCAACAACAACACCGCTTACGGACGCTTCCGAAACAGTCTTTCTTATCCACTTCTCTATCGAATCTCTCATAGCCATGTAATTAACTGTCCGATTCATTATTTATTCTCTAACCGGTTTCAGAGAGAGTTTTCTTTCCATCGGGTCAACCGCTAGAACCTCCACCCTTATAAGTGAACCCTCATGATAAGGGCCGCCGGACTCGGTAAACGGAATTCCAGCCCGCTGTATTTCTGATCTATGAGCAAGCCCTTCAACCGGCACACCTTCAAGTCTTACGAAAACGCCGAAATCCTTTATACCTGTAACAGCTCCGTTGAAAGCCACTCCTATATTCCTTGACAGGAACAGCAGCGCCATGAGTTCGTCAGCTTCCCTCTCCGCACTCTCAGCGTTGTCCTCGCCCGCATTCGATGATTCTGCAATATCAGCCGGACTGAAATCCAGAACAGGAATATCACCCTTTTCATGCATGGCCAGCACCTGATGAACAAGAAGGTCGGGATAGCGGCGGATAGGGCTTGTGAAATGCAGATAACTTCTAAGCGCAAGCCCGAAATGCCCGGTGTTCGAAGGCAGATAAACAGCTTTCTGCATTGACCTGAGAATATACTCAACCGCGAGATCATGAAGGGGGGAATCGCTGAGATTGTCCAGGATCTTCTTCAGAACGGAAGGATCGTGTATCTTTCCCCCGGGAAGTGAGATCTCAAGGGTTTCAAGCTGCCCTGCAAGACGCTCTTCGGAGACTTCTGCAGGTTCATCATGTACTCTGAAAAGAACAGGAAGGTCCGA
>QNDS01000323.1 GCA_003644925.1 Candidatus Fermentibacterota bacterium | reverse complement strand
GATGAATTCGGGACTACAATCGAAATTGCGTCCAGCGAATTCTCTGGCACAGAGGATATTCTGTATCTGTTGGTATGGCCGGTCAATTCTGGAAGTGGAGTGTATGTGACTACTTGGGACTGGACGGGTATTGAAGTAGATAGCGGGACTGCATCAAGCACAAGCACGAAACACCTTGTCGATAGCAGTCAAAATTTCACTGCAACTGTTTCAGAAGGAGATGTCGTTAGGAATACAACAGATGGGACGCATGCAGAAGTCTTGAAAGTCAATAGCAATACAGATTTGACTCTTTCAAGCGATATAATGGCAAACGGAGAAAGCTATGTCATATTCACACAAGTCAATTCAACAGTCACAGGAAGAGGCAGATTAAGGATTGGGGCTGGAGAAGATATTAGCTCAATTTCAACAACAAACTTGACAAGTGTGACAAAAAGGTTTCGGGATGCGTGGTATGAATGAGCAACTTCGACTACAAATTCACAAATCTGGCAAGCCCGGCTAAAAGTGGGTCGATTACTCCGACATGGTTTCGATACAAGCTCCGTTTGAATGCTCTCAATTCAGCTATATTCTTTTTTGATGCTCTTGACCCGACAAGGCGGAGCCTCATAGTTGAAGGTGGGACTGTTGAAATCAAGAGGAATGGCTCTTTGTCAGATGGATTTGTAGGCGTCATCACACAAGTTGATTATCTTGATGCAGGGGGTGTGAAAGTCCGGGCAGTTGGCAAAGAAGCAAAATTGCTCGATGAAGTTGGTAGCTATTCAAACAGCCCATACACGAATACCGCATCAGCAACAATTGCCAGCGACATAATTGGAGAAAGCTCTGTGTTTTCGGCAGGAACAATTGAAGCAGGCTCTAATATTGACTTCAGAATTTCAAGCAACGAAAACCTATGGGACGCTCTTCTTCGATTGACAAGGTTGGTCGGTCAAGATGTCAGCATAGACTATTCTTCAGATGAAATTGATGTCCTTGACCACAAAGGAAGCTCTACTTCAGTCATGATTATGAATGACAACAAGGAAATCCGAAATATAGTTGTCTCGAAAGGCAGACCACAAGCAAACTATGTCGTAGTGAAAGGTAAAGGAGATGGAAACAACCAAATTTCAAGTGACCCTTCTTCACATGGAACTGATGCAACTTCACAGGCAAAATACGGCGTCATCAAAAAAATCATCACAAACCGAATGGTAATGAGTGAAGATGAAGCCAATAAGCTTGCAGATGTGGAAGTTGCAAGGTTGAAAGACCCGGTCAAAATTTATTCATTTCAGGTAGTAAATCCGCAAATTGATATAGTCCCGGGAGATGTCATCACACTCAACTCATCAGACAAAGGACTCAATAGTGAGCAAGTCCGAGTGACAAAGGTTGAGAGGGGGCTAATCAATGGTTATGAAATTCTTGAGCTTGATGTGTCTAATTCTGCTTATGCAACTGCAGTTAAGAATAGGGACGAGGTTTTGAATTCAATCAAGAGGAGTAGGCAGAAAGACATAATCTACATGCAAGGCTCAACGAATATTATTTCATATCCTTTTGTTGGAAATGGCGACTCTTCAACTCCTATGGACTTTTGGGTATATGTTCCGGCAGAAGTTGAAGATGAAAGTGGAAATGTGAGGCTTAATGCAGTAACTTTAACTTATTCTTGTTCAGATTATAAGCAAGACACAAGTATTTCAGGTTCTGTGTCATCAGCGAGTTCAGGAACATCAATGAATAATGCAAAAAAAGGTGCATCGGACACAGGATACTACTATCCAAATACGGCTGCGAGTTATACTGCTGACATTAGCTCCGTTGCGAGTAATACTTGGCATAGTGTTTCTACAGCGATAAATGTTGGTTCAAGTCCATATTTGTTTCATGGAATTACAGGAGCTTTCACTATTGATTTGAAGGATACTTCTGGAACTGACACATATAAACATACTTGGATTTATATTCGAGCAAAAAACACAACTGATACAACTTATTTTCCGAGTAGTTATGGTGTCAAAATTAGCTATGGGTATTCTATCAAAGCAAATGGAGTATATACTTTGACAATTCCTTTCTATTTACACATTCCTCAAAACTGGTCGAATAAAACTTATGTTTTGCAGTATTTCATCACAGGAGGGATTTCAGATAGATATGATTCTGATGGGAGTGCAATACAACAAATTTCATACCAATACTTTGGTTCAGAAGGACACACACATTCAAACAGTATTTCGGACCCAAATCATAATCATGATGACTCTTTCACCGAAACAATTGCGGTCAGTCTTAATGCAACATCTGCAACAGATACTGTAATAAAAATTGATAATTCTTCAGGGACAGAACTTTGGGACAGTGGAAATCGTGGCAAAATAAAAGAAGAAGATATTGATATTTCAAGTTATTTGACGGGTAAAGGATGGTATCGGATAAAGATTTATCCGAATAGTGATGCAAGGGTTCATGCAAATGTAAAAATCAAAACGGCGGTGGACGCATGAAAATAAAAGGAATGAAAAGAATTCAAGATGATGAAATTGGAATGGATGCTCTTGAAGTCGAGTATGAGGTAGATGGACAATTGAAAAAAATGTTTTTCACAAACTATGATGATGCAGTGAGAAACAACAACGGGACATATAATTTCAAGCATAAAATTTTGGAATTTGAGAAAGAACAAAGTAAAAAAAGTATGAAGGTAAGAAGACGAGTCAAAAAATTGAATATTTCTGAATTTGGAGGGGATAAAATTGAAATTCAAAATTGATAGAGTTTGGAAGGAGCAGGGAAACTTGCATGTGGATATAAGCTACGAAGGTTGCCCAAGGAGAAGCTTTGGTTTCCCAGTCGAATATTCAGACTTGGACAAAAAAACAGGCAATCCGAAATACCTCGATGAAATAATCAGAGTGCTGGCTATGGAAGAGAAGAGAAAGTCAAAGACTTCTGAAAAGAAACTGAAAGAATTCGAAGGAAAGGAAGTGAGTATTGATGTATAGAATAGCTATTGCCTGCATGCTTTCAATTCTTGTGCTATTCTCGCTTCAGACAGCATACTTGAATTCGAAGCCGGCACACCTTTCCTGCAACTGCGTCTGCCAACCTCAAAAAAGCCTAATTGATGAAATATATTCAGACCCAAACATAAACGAAAACGATACAATAATAATCAAGCCGACAAGAAACAAAGACATAAAAGAAATATGGATTGAATTGGAGTGAGACTATGACAAACTTCCGAAGAGACGCAACCCGTGACCAAAAAACTATGAATAGGAGAATTCACAAGCTCTACTATGAGAAGAGCCTCGCAAACCTAAACGGAGATGTCAAACTCGCAAATCAAATCGAACTCAAAATCCGGGAACTCCGCAGAAAGATGGGACAAATTGCCTTTGGCAAAGTATAAAAGCAAACACTGTTTCTGAATTCCATGAATGGGCTACTGGTTGTCCTTCTGGATTGGCTGAAAGTTGTTCTGGCAGGTATGATTGGTGCGGGAGCATACGGGTTCTCCGGCTACCTGAAGCGGAAAGAAT
>QNDS01000322.1 GCA_003644925.1 Candidatus Fermentibacterota bacterium | reverse complement strand
CGGAAAAACGCTCCACCAGTTCAATATAAGCGGCTGGAAGCTCTTCTTTCTGAGGGTTCTCATGGCATTGGTCGTGTTGCTGATAACGGCATCCTCAATAATTGTAGCGTATGGAATGCTAAACGTCGGAGAAACATCGAAAATAAGAAGTGAGATCCTGCAGTTGCAGGATTCCCTTGCCACCAGAAGGAATGTTGAAGCAAGGCTGGAGAGTCTGGAACAGGAGATTCAACAGCTTCGCGAATACAGACAGAAGCTGGAAAATGTTTTAGCAGAAATCCCATTACAGGAGGACTCGCTAGAGTAATAGCGGAAAAGAGGAAACCGAAGAACATGTCTAAAAAGGAATTGCCCTCCACGATAGATTCCATTCTCGGTTCCGGTAGTCTATGCAAAGGAGCCATCAGAGTAGATGGAGGCCTTAGAATAGATGGTACTGTGGATGGAGAGGTTATTGTTACCGGAACGCTGACAGTCGGCCGTTCCGGTGTAATTACTGGAGATGTGACCGTAAGTCAGGCTGTTGTTGGAGGTAAGATCAATGGAACGGTCAGAGCAGAGCATCAACTAGAGCTGCAGAGCGGGTCAAGTCTTGAAGGAGACATTTTCACACGATCTCTCATTATTGAAGATGGAGTATTCTTCGAGGGATCATGCAAGATGAGTCGTGTCAACGATTCTGAGCCGAATGTGGAAAATGTGGATAAGTCCTGAAAATTGTGGAAAACTCTGTAGCAGGTTGATATACAGTTAATTGCAAAATCACTTAAAGTAGATTCATAAGTAATATCCACAAATGACTTTGTTATGGAGGTATAGCGCAAATCGGGAGGTTCAAGCAAAACGCGGAAGCTCTACGCTGTATCCATGATCCATTTGAAAGGCAGGAAAATAATGTCTAAGCTGGGAGAACTTCACAGGGAAGAGAATAAAGCTCAGCTGGAGCTGGAAAAGGCTGAGAGGGAAGCTCAGAGAATACGAAAGTCCATACCTGACCTGCTGGACGAAAAAAGCATGGAGAGAGATGATGACCTGAAGGAAATCGCCAGACTTGCTGAAGCAGAAGTGGAGAAAAAGGTAATAGCATTGTCAGACAGACTTGCCGGTGAAACGGAAGAGAAGCTCAATCAGCTTGCAGTGAAGAAAGACATTCTCGAGAAAGCTGCAACAGCAAGCCTCAGGGAATATATCCTGAGTAGCGGGAGCTCGGGCAGATGAGTCTTGATGCTGTTTCAAAGATAGAGGTCCTGTGCCACTCGCAGAGACGGGAGCAGGTTCTCGATACAATTGAATCCTCTGGCAGAATTCATCTCATAGACCTCTCCGAATTAGATATTCCAGAAGAGGAAAGCTTCCTCAAACCTGCCAGTATGAATACCGAGGAACTGGTTGAGAATATTTCCAGCCTTGAAAAAGCGATTCTCTTTCTTCAGGAGGAGGTCAGGGGAGAAGTTGAAGGTTCTCGTTCATCACCACCTTCCTTAAAAGAAGAAGAGCTTATGCTCCTGCTGGAGGACAAACGGTTGATAGATGACGCCAGAAGAGCCTGGTTCGTCGCCGTTCAGAAAGCCAAGCTTGAGGGAGCATTGAAGGAACTGATTCAGGAAGAGCAATTCCTTCTGTTCTGGCTGGAACTCCCTGTTTCCTTTGAGGAGCTCCGTAGAAAAGGCGACTGCAGAATGGTTGCGGGGACACTTGAAAAGGAAGCAATTGAGAAAGCGCATCTTCTGGAGAAGGATATTCCGCTGTTCCATCTTGAGGTTATGCAATTCGAAAACAAAATGGAGAAGGTTGTTGCCGTTACTCACGAATCGGTTACCCTGGATGTGATGCAGGCTCTTTCCGAGCTTGGGTTCTCGCAACAGGATTTCGGTACGCGAAAAGGAATGGTCTCCGAATTGCTTGAGACAATCCATCTGGAAATAGAACTTATTCGAAAAAGAATGTCAGCGCTTCATGACAGAGCCTTAATTCTCGCTTTGGAAATAGGCAGGTTCCGCACACTTCTTGACGCTGCAGGCCTGCTTCTTGAGCGCATGATCGCAACAAGATCCGCATACTCAAGCTCACATGTTTATCTGTTCAGAGCCTGGATACGAACAGCTGATCTGAAGGATTTTACTGAAAAACTGGGATTACTAGGAGAGGTTGCGGTTGAAGTGATTGAACCGGAAGAGGGGGAAATTCCTCCCTCACCACTGACGGAAAAGGCTTCAACAGCGCCATATACAATACTTACCGACATGTATGGTCAGCCTACAAGAGAAGATCCCGATCCGACGCCATTGATGGCGCCTTTTTATGCATTCTTTTTCGGAATTTGTATCGGGGACGCAGGTTATGGTATAGCGCTTGCGCTGGGCTGCGCCGCAGGATGGTATCTCGTCCGAAGAAGACATGGAAATCCGAGATTATTTCAACTGATATTTCAGGGCGGGATTGCCAGCATTTTCGTCGGTATTTTTCTTGGTGGCTGGTTCGGCATACCTTTTGACAGCCTGCCGGGATTCCTGCAGGCACCTGCTAACCTTCTTAACAACCTGCTTCCCGGATATCAGCCCGGACAGCCAGGACAGGAAGGATTCGGAGTATCGAAGAATTTTCTTTACCTTACACTGGGTCTGGGTCTGGTGCAGTTGACCGCGGGAATCATTGTTAACCTGGTTAAACGATGGAAAGCCGGCGAAAAATTCGCAGCGGTTCTTGATCAGTCAGGCTGGCTGCTTGCCACAGCAGGTCTATTTCCGTGGCTGTTCAATCATTACCTGCTGAACGGAGCCCTCTATAACGTAAATGGTCCGCTTGACAAAGTTTTCGTCTATATGCTCGCAGCTGGTTCTCTTCTGATATTCATCATGGGCGGGCGTTCAGCAAAGGGATTTGGCAAGATTGGCCTTGGAGCTTACGCAATGTACGGCATAGTCAACCTTCTTGGAGACGTGCTCTCATATTCAAGACTTTTTGCCCTTGCTCTTTCCAGTGCGATAATTGCGCAGGTTATAAACCAGATAGCGTCCATGCTGATGCATGAGATGGGAATACCTGTCCTGGGAATTGTGCTCGCGATCTTCGTGGTTATTGCGGGACATACGTTCAACATAGCCATGGCTGCCCTCAGCGGCTTCATTCATACAGCAAGACTGCAGTTTGTTGAGTTCTTCGGGAAATTCTACGATGGAACCGGTGTTCCATTCAGGCCTCTTCGATACGAACCTAAATATGTACACATTGAAAGAGAATAAAAAACACAGCTCTATTGCGGAGTGAAGGGAGACAGTAAGTGGAACAACTAGTAGCGTATATGGGGATAGCCCTGGCTTGCGCGCTTGCGGGAATAGGATCAGCTGTTGGTGTTGGAATAGCAGCGCAGGCGAGTACCGGAGTGATGAGTGTAGATCCCGGTAAATTCGGAAAACTCCTTCTTCTGTCAGCACTGCCGGGAACCCAGGGGATATACGGTTTTGTAATCGCTTTCCTTCTGCTCGGTAAAGTTACGCCGGGCATGGATATGAACGTCGCGTGGCAGATATTCACAGCTGGCATTCCGATTGCTCT
>QNDS01000321.1 GCA_003644925.1 Candidatus Fermentibacterota bacterium | reverse complement strand
TGTACGGAACACTAAAATCAACAGCAGCACGCCTGATCTCGTATCCCTCCCTCCGTTCGCCTTGAGATGCCGATGGCTTGATGCGTTCATAGATCGTAGAAAACTTTCCGTCGGATTCTCACACTGCCCGAAGTAATCACCGTAAATGACCTCAGAAACTCATCTCCGTGATCTTTGATGGCGGCGGCGATGATCTCTGCTTTGATCGCGGGCGATAATCCGGCAAGGCGGACAAGAACGATACCACGTGCGACTTTGTCCTGACGAAACACGAGTTCTCCGAAGTCCTTGTCTGCCGTTAACAGTACTACCCCCTCATGATTTGCCAGATCCAGTACATCATGGTCTGAAATCCCGGGTTCCATCTCAGCAACATATAACACGGTATGTCCATCGTGCCTGAGACGATCTATAATCGGCCGATCCACGCATTCATCAGCAAGGAATTTCACTTTTCCGCCTCGCGGTGGGATAGACCACATCCGCCCGCAGTGCACCAGATGCGAATGCCAACGCAGCACGGATTTTTTCCTCGGAGAGGCTGGGGTGTTCCTCGATTAACTGTTTGATGCCCTCGCCAGCTGCAAGTTTTTCCAGAATCAACTCGACAGTGATGCGCGTGCCTGCGATTATCGGTTTACCCATCATGACTGCCGGGTCCGATTGGATGAGATTTCTTTGCATTCTGTGTGCCTCTTTTTATAGATTGGGGCGTGGTTGGATATATTTGTTTTGTATGTAGAGCGTTTTAATTGAATATGTTAAATACAATATTATTACAGAGACGCGGGATCTCATGATCTGTAAAAACTTCGATAGATAAATGAAACCATGATGACCTCCACGGGCCAACGGGACGCAACAACTTCCAGATGCCGATGCTAAAAGTTAATTAGCTAAGCACATATAAAAAGTAACAGTACAAAGGAACTGATGAAAATGGTCTTCAAAAATCTATATTCATAGAGAAAAAGAAGAGAAGAAGGAGAAGAAAAGGATTTTTATAGTTATGATAAGATTCCAGAGGAGACGAGAAGAAAGGTATTTTATACTTTAGCTAGGAACCATGTTTATCAAATTGGTGGTCCTTTTGAGACCTCTCGCGATGATTTTGAAGTTTCGAGAGTGCGAGTAATTCACAATTATGGAATGATAAATATAAATAATGAATAGATAACCGACAAAGTATTCATAAATATTTGATGAAATGTTCACTCGCAGAATTGTTTGATTGCATAGAGATATTTTTGTACATCAAAGCAGGATATTATGAATGGGCTAAGTTAAGAGAGACGATAAAAGACCTAAATGACATCTTTTCGATGGATAAAATAGGATGTGAAATTGTGGAAACTCATTTTGAAGATTTGAAATACATAATAATCAGAATTGACTCGAAATACCTTCACAATGAGGTTATAAAGAAAACACTCACTCTACTTTATGGTAATTCATTTAAAGCTGCTTTAAATGAATTTGAAAATGCTTTAGAGAAATACAATAAAAAAGAGTGTCCAGAAGCGATAACTTATGCAAACAGCGCATTTGAAAGCGTTATGAAGATGATTGTGGATAAAGACAATCTCGATGGTGGAAAACTGATAGCAGAATTGAAAAAACTTGAAATTCGAGGAGCGAAGTTTTTACCGTCGCATTATGAGAATTTTGGGATAGAGATTAAGAAACTCTTAAATTGCCTTCCAATAACTCGAAATGAAAAGGGAATACCTCACGGAAAACGAAGTAAAATAGAGTTAGTAGATAAAAGTTTTGCTGAGTTTGCTTTATATTTATCTGGTTCTTTCATCGTTTTTTTGATAAAAAGATCTGAAGAATTAAAAAATTAATCCAAAAAGTGAAGAAGTTCATCTGCAAGATTAACAATGGCTTATTAGTAGCGGTTCATATTAATTTTTCACTTAGATACAGAACCGAGCAACAACGGAGCAGATCCCAGAGAAGTCGCCACAGCCTTCCAATACTTGTCCATTTTATTTCTCTTCATGATACTCCCGCACCGCCGCGACCCCCACGCCACCCTTTGCCCGAGCAGCCATCGCAGCCTGAATCGTTGTGATGTACGGAACACTAAAATCAACAGCAGCACGCCTGATCTCGTAGCCGTCCCTGCGCCCCTGCTTGCTCCGCGGCGTGTTTACGATCAGATCGACCTTGCCAGCCCTGATCAAGTCAACCACGTTCGGGCTGCCCTCGCTCACCTTCTTAACCGGTAACGCCCGTGAAAAAACCTCCGTCCCGGGCGTCGACGCCGGAGGCGTTATCGCAGCAACACTATGATCGTGTAGATACGCCACAGTCCCGCCGGTTCCGATGAGTTGCAGTCCTGTGCTCCGCAGTTTTCGTGCGATGTCCACAATTCGACCCTTATCCGCATCCCGAATCGAGAGAAAGACCGTGCCCTTCGTGGGAAGCCTGTTACCTGCGGCAAGCTGCGCCTTGTAGTACGCGGTCCCGTAGTCGTGATCCATCCCCATCACCTCACCAGTGGATCGCATCTCAGGACCGAGTATTCGGATCCGCACCCGGCAGCTTGTCAAATGGCAGCATGACCTCTTTTACAGAGACGCAATTAGGCACTGGTTCGTCCAAATATCCGAGTTCCTGAAGCGTCTTTCCACTGATCACCTTTGCAGCGATCTTCGCAAGCGGAATTCCCACGGCTTTGGAGACGAACGGGATCGTGCGGGACGATCTCGGGTTTGCCTCGAGCACGTACACAACGCCGTCTTTTGCAGCAAGCTGGAGGTTCAAGAGCCCACGCACATTTAGGGCGAGCGCGATACGCTTCACATAGTCACGAACCGTGTCCATGATGTCGGAAGAGAGCGATTGCGGCGGGATCACGCAGGCTGAGTCGCCCGAGTGGATTCCTGCCTCCTCGATGTGCTCCATGATCGCACCGATCAGGACATCTGTGCCATCAGAGACTGCATCACAATCGATCTCAACAGCACCTTCAAGGAAATCATCGATCAAGACCGGATGATCCGGTGAAACCCTCACAGCTTCCCGCATGTACCGATCAAGGTCATCAGAGTCGTACACGATCTCCATCGCCCTGCCGCCAAGAACATACGAGGGGCGCACGAGCACGGGATAGCCGATTCTGCCGGATGCCTCGTGTGCTTCCTCTTTTGAGGTCGCATAGCCCGCTTCCGGCTGCGGGATCCCGAGACCTGCAAGAAGCTGGTTGAACCGTTTGCGATCCTCAGCAAGGTCCATGTCGTCAGGTGACGTCCCGAGAATCCGGGTATCGAGGTCAGGGCGGCGTGCAAGTTCCTTTGCAAGAGGGATTGCAAGATTGACAGAGGTCTGCCCTCCGAACTGGACGCAGACGCCGTAGGGACGTTCGCGTTCGATGATATTCATCACGTCTTCGAGGGTCAATGGCTCAAAGAAGAGCTTGTCAGATGTATCAAAATCAGTAGATACAGTCTCAGGATTGTTGTTAACGATATGCGTCTCGATTCCTTCCTCCCGGAGCGACATAACCGCATGGACCGTGCAGTAATCAAACTCGATCCCCTGCCCGATC
>QNDS01000320.1 GCA_003644925.1 Candidatus Fermentibacterota bacterium | reverse complement strand
TTCCGGTCTATGTCCATTCCGGTTAATTCTGCAGCATAGTAAACCGCATCGACAATACCTCCATACTCATCAATAAGTCCGATTTCCAGGGCATCCGTGCCGGACCATATCCTGCCGCGGCCTATGGAATCCACTTCATCTGCGGTCATATCCCTGCCACGGGCGACAGTTTCAACGAAAGTATTGGACCTGTCCTCCATCGGGTCGAATATCCTGCCCCTCTCTCTGTCAGTATACGGGCGGAACGGGCTGTTCATTGATGCCATCGGGCCTGTTGAAACTTCCTCTACGTTTATTCCCAGGCTGTCCATCATACCGCCGAAGGAGAATTTTCCTGTTATTATTCCTATGGAACCCGTAACTGTCATTCTGTCGGCGAAAATTCTGTCCGCTCCGCAGGCAATGTCGTAGCCGCCTGACGCTGCAACACCACCCATGGAAACTATTACTGGAACCTCCCTGCAAATTCTTTCAACCGCATGGTGTATATCGGCGCTTGCAAGAGCATCCCCTCCGGGGGAGTCTATTCTCAGTACAATTGCCTGAACACCGGTTTGTGAGGCGGCTTCCAGGAGGAGATCACGTACAGTCTCGCTGCCCATGACCCTGCCGAAGGGGAAGGAAGAACCGCTCTCTCCCCTGTTAATGAAACCTGTCGCCACTACAACCGCAATATGGCTGCCCGGTCCCCATTCATCATCTACGGGAATGGAAGCAGCATAGTTCTCCATTGAAATCACGGATATCTCGCCGCCCAGCTCATCTCCAATCCTCTCCTCAATCTCGTCCTTATAGCAGACACCGCTCACCATTCCTGCGGTTACAGCTCTTTCTGCAGTATAAGGGCCAGAATTCATGATCATGTGAAGCTGTGCTGGTTCAAGTCCGGTACCGTTGGCAACGCCGGCTGTAAGTTCGTTCTGGAATGACTCAAGAAGAGCGGATGTGGCCATTCTCTGGGCGTCTGACATATCCGAACGTGTCAGCATATCACTTGCGCTCTTGTACTCACCTATGTGCAGTAAATCAGGATAAATGCCGAAACGGTCAAGGAACTCCCTGAAGAACAGACCCCCCGATGACAGCCCGATGAACGAAATGCTTCCGCAGGGATGTATCCATATACTGCTGCCGCAGGAAGCAAGATAGTATCCTCCATTGCTGATATCTTCAATATAGAAGTAAACTTTCTTTCCGGATCCCTTGATCCGCTGCAGGAGATTCCTTATCTCCTCAGCCTGCGCAAGTGAACCCGCTGATCCCTCGATATCAACTATTACACCTGAAATGGAATTATCTGAAGCGATCCTGTTCAGAAGAAGGGCTGTTTCAGTGAAGCATGGCTGAACAGAGCCCAGAAAAGCTCTCTGCCTCAGTTCATCGAAATTACCGGTCTCAAACCTCACGAACTTGCCCGATGGTTCAAGCAGATTCGGCCCGGGGACGGTACTGAAGGTTATATCCCCTCTGGAAGAAGAGTAGGAATAGTCATCATCGCTGGTTGCGCCATACGAAAGGGAGGCTTGTCCGAACCCGGCTTCCAGGCCCAGACTCAGATAATCCTCTCCTGCATCAGCTCTGATTGCGAGTCCTTCAATCGGGCGAAATTCAACTCCGGCTGAAAATTTATAATCCTCGAACTCCGTACCTGTTTCCAGGTCGGTAACGATCGTGAGATCCTCTCCCAGCGGCCTTACTGCGAAACCGGCTCTATACACTGCTTCTACATCAGTATCACCCGGGAGATCCATTCCTCCCCTTCTTACAAGGCCGAAGCTGAACCATTCAAGGGGGCGGACAATCATACCAAGCGTATAGAAATTCTTCCCTGAGAAGGGGTTTGTTTTTACTGTGGGGTCGAACCAGGTGTAACCAACTCCTATCGAAGCGGTATTTTCGAAAATATTCATGCTGGAGGAAAGTGTGAATTTCCTCATGCTGACATCGTCATCCCACCACCCGGAAAGACCTGCGCCCGGGAATGCAATGGAAATCCTGTCAAATCCTTCGAAAGAGCTGTCGGATGCTGCCATTCCAATCCTGAGCCTGAGATTGTTTACGAAGCTGAAGCCAGCGGGATTCACAAGTTCGGGATTACCAGCTTCCGGGTAGGCTACCCAGTTGAACACTTCAATGGGGCCTGGTGCAGAGTATGCTCCCGCAAGCGATGCAAGCAAAAGAAGTAAAACTGGAATACTCGATATTCTCATTCTATCCCCTCCTCCGTTTAACGGTATACTTCTCCGAGTGTTTCCGCAGGACGCTAGAGGCTGACTACAGGATTCGGGGCTCCGTGTCAGATGGGGTGTATGATCGGATCTTCTTTCAACACCCTGCTGAGTGTGTAAGAAGCGGTATCAGCCTCCTCGTCCGAGAGAACTGCAAAAACCCTGTTCCTGCTGGCGGCGATGTGCTTAACATCGATATGTTCCTTAGCCAGAGCGCTCAGTGCAAGGGTCATGGTTCCTACAACCGTCTCGCAAATAGTCTCCTCAAGATCGAAGCTGAGTATCGCGAGATTGTGTTGTACGGTGATACTCTCAATTCCGATCTTATCCTTCATTTCATTAAGAACTTCACTTGTCTTATCATAATAGCCTTCGGCCACACTGAATGATATATCTCCATCATCGCTTCCATGTTCCGTATTGAACATATGAAGAATGTTAATGCTCTCCTTACCGAGCGCAGTAAACAGCATTCCTGCCGTTCCAGGTTTTGTAGGTACTCCGTGACAGGTGAAACGGACGATCTTTCTTCTTCTTGTCATAAGGATTTCGTTCATACTGTTCCTTTCCCCCACACAATCATCGGTGCTGCCAGAAAGTAAAACATTCCGGTCGGGGGATAGCAATGCCATCCCCCGGCAGATACTTTACTTAACCGAATCAACCGCAATTCTGAGAGCTTCCTCTATGAGTTCAGGAGGCGGTTCCTTTATGTATCCCTCCTCCATGAGCTTGTTCACAAGACTCCTGGATTCCATAATATCCGCCCTTGCTTCCTCAAGAACCTGTTCTCTTGTTTTCTCAAGCCTGGCAACGCCATCTTTGATAGCCTGCATAGCTACATCCGCCGCTTCCTCAGGGAAGACGTCCGCTTCATCCATTGTCGGAATTATATAGTCCGCATTGAATCCCTTTTTCCCGGCAAAATTCGCGAGAGAACGCGCTGCGGCAACGGCCATGTTATCTGTGATCTTCCTTGCCCTTACGAGCAGAGAACCTTTCAGTATCCCCGGGAAACCAAGTGAATTATTCACCTGGTTCGGAAAATCCCCTCTTCCCGTGGCAACTATCGCTGCGCCAGCCTCCTTGGCCTCGTACGGATAGATCTCGGGAACAGGATTAGCGCACGCGAATACGATCGCATCACTTGCCATGGATCTTATCCACTCGAGAGGGATAAGACCCGGTCCCGGCCTTGAAACAGCTATCAGAACATCTGCTCCCTTGATTGCCTCCGGATGGGTCTGGAATTTTTCAGGATTCATGGCCTGGCAGAGTTCCCACTTTCTGTAGAAGCGCTTATCAGCTTTGATGTCCTCTCTATCGGTTGAAAG
>QNDS01000319.1 GCA_003644925.1 Candidatus Fermentibacterota bacterium | reverse complement strand
GTGTAGTTACATTTGTACTCATGGCACTGTCAATTGCCACAGGGCTTGTGTGGGGGTGGGCCGCCCATGAGATGTGGGTGAAGGAGGAGAGTGATGAGGCTGGTGACTCGCAGGATCAAGACGATGACATGGAGCCAGTCTACGCGACGCTCCACTTCTACTACGACAACCCCGAGAGCATGAGGCGGTTTCGAGCATGCAACCAGGCGTTGGATATGAGAGATGCCCTCCGCGACTTCGACAATGAGCTGAGACGGCGCTGGAAGTACGGCGAGGAGGGGGAACAGGTGATGCTCGTGGAGCAGGTTAGAGGGCTGCTGTGGGGCACCCTGAAGAGGCATGGGGTCCACCTCAATGACGACTGATCTCCTCCTCGGTGAACAGATCATGAATGAAGAGGATGTCCCGCAGGTCGTCGGTGGAGCGGAAGACGGTAGCGACGGCACCGGCAGCACGCCACTTCTCAAGCTCGGCACGTTGCAGCCGGCTGACCTTCCCGATGCGGGGGCGCTTGGCCTCGAGGGCCAGCAGCCTGCCCTTGCAACAGACAATAAGGTCAGGCCACCCGCTGCCATACCGGCTGCCCGCCACTTTCCTGGCGTACGTGTCGGGGAGCTTGTTGAGGAATCGCAGCCCCGCTGCGACGACGGCTTTCTCGAGAGGTATGTGCTGTTTCATACAAGGAGGATAGCATGAGACATGAGAAAAAGAAGGTCGAATACACAGATAGCCGTGATAGGACTGGGACATTCTGGGTCGATGTAATCCCCGAGAGTGACACTCCGGCAATCAACATCGAACGTGCGGAGGATGACCATGGACATGTCACGATTTCTAATTGCACGATCTCGCGGGATGGGTTCAGTCCGCTAACTCGAGCAGTCACGAGGATGGACGACACATTGGCTGCTGTGGGGTTCACACTCTGCTTCGTGATTGTGATAGTCTCGCTGATTGTAACGTTGTAATGAAACTCAAACGCAAGGCGGCTGCGTGGGTCGAGTGGACAACCCCCAGAACTGTTCACTCCCCCTCCTTCATCACACCGTGCTGCCCGTCCGGTGCCGCTGACGGGCTTTTAAGGAGACAACAATGATGTACGTCGTAGTGTTCATAATAGGCGTAGGCATTGGGATGCTCATCAACGAGATTGGTCAGACGCGGAAGGATTTGTGGTGATGAAAGTAGACAGAAGGAACTTTCTCATCGGCATACCTGCAGCGGCGTTGGCAGTAGCTATTGGTAAGCCACACAAGTGGCAGTTGCGTCCGCATAAGATGGGCGTGACGATGTCTACAAAGAAATTCACTAAGGTTGTGGGAGAGACGATGCTGCGACACCAGAAAGACTTCTACAACAATCTGAACCATGAGAATGTTCTGTTCAAGAGGCTAATGCAATGATCACAGCAGCCGAGGGCAGTCCTCTGGCTTTGGTGCCAACCAACGAAGGAAGAAAGGAAGTGACTTCCTCAGTGTGTGTTTTAATTCAGACGGACATGATGCCACTGCTCGGTGCCGGCACACGGCGAGTGGGGCTGCTGTGATTTCCAGAGAGGAAGAGGCTAAGATGGCTGACCGTTGTTACAACTGCGGTGACAGACCAGACGATGATGGTTTCTTGGGATGTTACGCATGCTGGCCGAATGTGGTTGTTCGGCTGCAAATCCGCATAAAAGAACTCGAGCAGTTTCAGCAGAGTCTGCACCCAACAGAACTCAAGGATTACATGAGGACGTACTACGTTTTCACTGACAAGCAAATTGATGCGGCGTGGGATCAACGAGTCTATATCGAGAGCCGAGACAAGCCGATGATTCCAGCGGGCGAACTCGGCATTAGAAGAGATGGAGAAGGGTGGAAGCTGTGATTTCCATCGACCTCTACCTGCTGAACCACCACCTCCCATCGACGACTGCGGACGAGATCGCGGCATTCTACCTTGACAATGCCGACGGTGTGACGGTCAATCGCACGCGCATCGTATCGACACACCACCTCGTCGAGGTGTTGCGGCGCCAGAAGATCGCTGACATCCCCGCCATGGACGTGCCGGGTGAGGTCGTGATGGGGAGGCGGAAGAGGGAGATGGTGGTGGGGCTTGAGGCTATCGAGGAGTGGTGTAAGGAGTACGCATGAAAATCCGCACCGACGCTCACAAGATCATCGTCACTGACACGTTATACGCAGACCGTGCGCTCTATGCGTCTATCCCCGGGGCGCGGCGAGCGAAGCATGAACAGGCGTGGTACATGCCGAGGTCGCCGGTGACTGCGATGAACCTGTGGAGAGTGAGAAGTAAGTCGCTTGCCATTGAACCTCCTGTTACCGATGATGGCTACCGTGGTCTCCTCCAAGACATGCGCCGCATCATCGACCAGCAGAAGTATAAAGACCCCTCTACCAACGAGAACGCCAAAGAGGTATCGACGGACCACTGGCACACTGACACGGCGCCTTGGGGCCATCAGGTGACCGCAGGGCTATTCTCAGAGGAGAAGGAGGCATGTTACCTCGCGATGGAGATGGGTCCGCAGCCAACAACCGAGCCGGTTTTAACTCCTGACGGATGGACAACCATCGGGGAAATACGACCAGGGGATCTTGTAATCGGTGCCGATGGACGCTCGTGCTTGGTTGTTGAGACAAAAACGCCGTGGGTTGATGATGTGTATGAGGTCAAATTCAAAGACGGTGCCAGGGTGGAATGCACCGCTGATCACCTTTGGGTAGTGAACACGGCAGCCCGGAAATTTAGGGGGGGGTCGGAGAAGGTTCTTCCGTTACGGGCATTGATGGATGCTGGGTTCCAGTGGAAACATGGGAACAGATTCCACGTTCAATGTGTGCGACCAGTTCAGTACCCAGACATGCCGCTTCCATTCGACCCATGGTTGGTTGGGTTCATCATCGGTGACTGCTGCTTGGGGCATGGATCGTTGAGGTTCACAAAGCAAGACAGGTGGCAGGTTGATCGCGTTGAGGAGTGTCTGCCGCCAGAACTTGTGATCTCAACCCTCAAAGGCGAAGACGAGTACAACATTATTGGTACGGGGAGCATGGAGGGTAACCCACTCTTGCGATGGGTGCGAGAGGTCGGGCTCGATGTACCGTCGCGGAAGAAGCACATCCCCGAGGGGTACTTGCGTGCTGCGGTGTGCCAGAGACTCGCGCTGCTCCGTGGTCTCTGTGACACAGATGCGCATATCGAGGATGGATGCTGCACGGTAGAGTGGGTTACTGCATCAGAACGACTGTGTAACGGGTTTATTGATCTCGTCCAGGGTCTGGGCGGGGTAGCGTCGGTATCAGACAAGTGGGTTAACGGGACGTGTTATTACCGTGTGCATTTTAAGACAAATCAGTGCCCGTTCAGTGATCCGAGGAAGGCCGAGGCATGGGCGGCACCGACAAAGTATCCGCCAATCCGTACCATGGTCTCTGCCAAGCTGCTCAGATCCAAGCGGTGGGTCACATGCTTGCGTGTGCAGGGCGGGTTGTATGTGACGAATGGGCACGTGATAACTCACAACACCGGCAAGACGCTGGTGATCATCAATGAGATC
>QNDS01000318.1 GCA_003644925.1 Candidatus Fermentibacterota bacterium | reverse complement strand
CGGGTTGAGGAGAATGGTCCGGCGAGGATCATACTCATCGTAAATGGCAAACTCACCCAGACGATCCACAATCGGTCCATTATCATGCCAGGCATCGTAATCTTCGCCAAAATGCAGCAGGTCGCCCGGGTTATAGGGCCGAGTCCAATCAGAGCGATAGGCGTTGGGCAGCCGAGTTCCATCACTGAGGTCATAGATCTGCGTGTAAGCGTTCCAGATCGCCTCTCCCCCTGCTACTGCGTCATCACCTGCTCCAGCATGTAAGAAATCTCCTGCGATGCCTCGTAAGCCGCTGGGGACCTCCTGGTTGTTCTTCAAACCAGCGATCTCAGCCGGGTAGTAGAGGATCTCTCCCCCTAACCCGCCGAAGATCACATCATCGGAGTTGTTGGCGTCGAACAGTGGTTGATCCGACCCAAGCGCGTTGGGGGTAAGGTTGAAGGGTGTGAGATCGAAGGTCTTCTTGAGATCACCCTCGATGTTGATCACTGCTGTTTGCACATCCCCGGGAGTGGCGATCCACTGGTTCAGGTACTCCTGGCAAAGGACATTCTTCTTCTCTGGACAGGTTCCTGTGGGATACAAGGGGGCAACACCGTAAAGCGGTTCACCGTACAGGTCACTATTTCTGCTGGTAAAGATCCGGCCATCGTCACCCAGGATGCCATCCTGTCCAACGCCACCGGAGATCCAGTCATTGCCCCAACCGCCGATGATGTCATCATCATCCGCGTCGCCGTAAGCCACATCGTTGCCGCCGCCGAGGTAGATCCAGTCATCACTCAATCCACCGTGGACCTCATCATTGCCAGCGATCTCCCAATGCCCGTCGCTGACCCAGGAATTTCGTCCAGGCACAAGTTCGAGCCTGGCGCTGCAGGCATCCGTTGCCGGCGATCCACTGCAGGGACCTTCGGGATCCAATCCGAACCGATCCGGTCTGAAGTCGGGTCCGCCTGGCGTGTAATCCAGGTAGGAAACTCCTCGGACGAGGATCTTCACTGCACCATAATTGTCATAGTTGAAGGTCACATATCTGTTCGGTGCGATGACACCTTCGCCATCCGTTCCTTTGAGACCAACAACCCGAATGATCTGTCCGTTATCTCCCACAATCACGTCCGCGTCACTGGCATGCCGATCGGCAGGAACCGGGTCACCCGGTAATACTCCACCATTGTCATTACGGTCGGTGTGTTCACCGCTTCCACCAAAGAGCAGGTCGCTCCCATCAGGCCGGAGGATGCTCTCTGTCAGGCTGAAGAAATCTGAGCTGCCGCCCAGGATGTCATCCTGACCCTGTCCGCCAAAGACAATGTCGTTGCCAGCATTACCTTCGATGTAATCTTCACCATCTGTCAGGGCATCAAAGGAAGGTACCAGGTCCAGGTCCCCGACCAGGTCGCAGGTACCGGCATGGGTGGCATTATTGTCATTCTCGTCAGTTGTATCCGGGCATCCATCTGGTGTGCGGGAAGCGCTGGAGTGGATGGTGATCGTGATATCATCGACCAATCGTGCAAAGGCCCGTTCGATACCGCCATCACCCTCAAGGATATCCGCTCCCATCTGGCCGAAGATCAAATCATGCACCTCACCCCCGGCGATATGATCATTGCCGAAGCTGCCAGCACCCTTGGTCCCGTCGTCGACTGCGAAGGTGTGGAATTCCTCTTCATCATTCGTATCCTGATCGAAGACCACCAGGTACTCAGCCCACCACGGATATGGATCGATTCCGGGGCTGTCTGGATCACGGTAATCCCGCCAGTATCCATCAACCAACAGCTCACCACTGTTATCCGCATTCGGTGTTGGAACACCTGCTGCGGCAGGATCCTGGTCCGAGCGGCTGTATAACATGCTGCTGATAAGGGTCTGGAATCGTCCACTGCTAATGTCGCCAGTGGAGATATTTGTCTGATAGGTTTCAACTACCCGACGGTGCAGGAAAATCTGGTCACCAAAGAGCAGATCATCATGTTCATTACCGTCAAGCAGGTCATTACCCGCCCCGCCGACAATGATGTCTCTGCCATCGTTGCCAAAGACTATGTCATCAGCGCCGTTCTGGTAAGCGCGGGATTCGATCTCGCGGATCGAGAACAGCAAAGTTGTCTGGATCTTCTGCAACCGGGCATCCGGGAGGTTGGGATCCACAACCTGCTGGATCACAGCCCCGTGGTCGCCAAAGATGATGTCATCATAGACAAACTGGCTGTCCCCTGAGATTGTCCCGGGGCCCTCACCATAGAGCAGATCGCGTCCAGCTTCCATCAGGTCAACCACAGGCGAAGCGTAAGGTTCGATCGTTGTGCCGTTGTTAATGAAGCCGGCATAAGTGATCGACGGCAGCGGGCTAGCGTTGGTGGTCTCGATCGACAGGGCTCTGGTTAGGATATTCAGGTTCACACCTGAGTCACCATAGATATGGTCCACACCGCGCAGGCCGTGGATCTCATCGTCACCGGAGCCGCCGGCGAGATGATCGCCCGCCTGGCTGCCGATGATCAGGTCATCGCCATTTCCGCCGTAGGCCGTAAAACCTATGGTGGGCATCTCGCCCTCGCTTACATCCGCGAAGAGGGCGCTGGCGTCGATAACATCATTCCCTGCATAAGGATAAGGATTGGCCAGCGGGAAGACCCATTCATCATCTTCGTTTTGCGAGTCCGGGATCAGCGTGAAGGGATCGAACGGCTTGGGACCAAACTCATAGCCGAGCACATCATAGGGATGGCCGCTGTACCAAACGCCATCTTGGGAAGTATCGCCGTACACCACCAGCGGTGAGTCGGGACCCGCCAGGACCTCATCAGCCTCCGGGCCGCCGACGGTGATGGTATCGCCGCCAATGCGTACGCCGCCGTCTATGAGCGGATCGTAGCCGGTGACCGTGAGCTGTACAGGTGTGTATACTGTTGTTGTTCCATCGATCGTCACCGTCGTCTGTAGGGCCACATTGTAGAGTTCAAGCGTTGTGACGCCGACCGACTTGACGGTGTAGGGGCCGGGCAGGCCGCTGATAAGAACCTGCATATCAGGCTTGAAGCCTGAGGAGTCAAAGTCGAAGGTCTCGCAGGTCAGCGTGCTGGTTGGATACGGATCTGCCGTCCCATCGACTGAGACGTTCATAGCATCCGTGACCTGTACCTGCAGCGGTTCAACGACATGGATTTCTGCGTTGTCGCTAATTGGGGACAAAGTACCGGGAACCAACGGGCTCTCGGCCACCAATGTAAAGGGATTGATCAAATTGAAATTCATCACAGAACCCACACCACAACCCGGGAAGGGATCGACGTACGGGCAAGCAGCATCGCTGAAGCCGAAGATCGTGCGTGTCTCGAGGGCATCCCCGACCTGAATGTGCATCGGCTGCCCATTGGCGAACAGAACAGCGTAACCATCCGCCGTCCAGGAACGACCATCATTGCGTGTGATGCTGTCAGTCGTCACATCGATCTCGAACTCGGTTGAAAGCGGATAGTTTCCGCCGCCGTGGATGACCGTCAGTCCGCCGTGCGGGCCGGGAACAAACACTGTTTGTTCAGTTAGTGATACATTCGGGAGCAGCAGGCCGCGCCG
>QNDS01000317.1 GCA_003644925.1 Candidatus Fermentibacterota bacterium | reverse complement strand
GGGGGGGGTTGTTATATATCTTATGCCTAAAAAAGAGGCGCGAAACGGGTGTTTCGGCCTCTTTAGAGGGACTAGTGAAAGCCTACTTAGTCGTCGCAGTCGGCACCCTCATCGCAGTTGCGATGGGTGTATTCCTCGTTGTGCGGGTCGTCTTCGTCCATGAACTCGTCGCCGTGGCAAACTGGTTCGGTGGTTTCGTAGTCGTCTTCTTCCATGACAGGCTTCCTTCTAGTGGCGTTTGCCACCTTGTAGAACGCGGAGCCGAGGCTTGAGCACAGCTTCGCGCTTCTTGTCGCGCTTGTAGATCTTCCACGCCCTGGCGTGGAGTTTGCCGTCGTACTCGACGCCGATGTGGTTGGAGAACCAGGCGGCGTGATAGAGGATTCCTTTGGCGGCGCGCTCCATGCCACCGCAGTCTTCGCAGAATGCGGTGTGGTGATCGCACACGATACATCCTTCGATGTGGACGTGGGCGGG
This sequence comes from Candidatus Fermentibacterota bacterium, assembly GCA_003644925.1. Taxonomy (GTDB): domain Bacteria; phylum Fermentibacterota; class Fermentibacteria; order Fermentibacterales; family JCC-6; genus Aegiribacteria. The sequence goes on along the minus strand of QNDS01000317.1, from coordinate 3,115 downwards.
CGAGAAGAACTCACGGCATCCGCGACAGCGCACTTTGACGCTAGCGAGGGATGTTTTGACTGTATGCTGCTTGCGCAGCAGTTCGGTGAGGGCTCCTCGGATAGCTGGCAGAGGGCGGATGACCTTCGCCTTGGTTCTCGCCATGTTATGCCTCGATAGACTCGAGGTGGTCGATGAGCCGCTTGCGGCCGAGCTTTGTTGCTTGCCGGCGGATAGAGGCAGCCTCGGGATTGGCGAGGTCGAGCATCGTTCGGTGGAGGACGAGTTCAAGGACCTCGCGGACTTCCTCTTTGGTGAGGCCCTCTTTGAAGCCTCGCCAGCGGGTAGCCACAGCGTGGCTCAGCTCTTCGCGGATGAAGGAGGTCTCGGGGGCGGGCTTGGGAATGGCGAGATCGTCTTCGCCGACCAGGTAGTCCTTGAGAACGTCGGCCTGGGCCTCGGCGGTGCCGGCCATGGCGGGGTTTTGCTTTGCCGCTTTTGACTTGCGGGATTTCCTGGTACGGACCGTATAGAACTCGTCTTTACAGTCCATCGCCCGACGGATCGACGAGACCGAGACGCCAAACATCACGGCCAATTCGCGCCAGCTATGGTTGGGCTCGGCCTTTTTCAGCTTCGCGACGTTGATTTTCGTGCTTTTCATATTCACTCCTTGGGTTGAGTTGGTGTAAGTGTCTTTCTCTACACAGTTCTTATGCCGATAAAGGGTGGTATGATTAAGTATGGCGAAGCGTGTAAAGCTTAGACTTAGTGACCCGCGGGTGAAGCAGACCCTCTCCGAGATGGGGGTATCTCAGGCCGACCTAGACAGTCTTAGCAAGGCGACGACGCATGCCGAGGGCGAGGCGATGCTGGACAAGCTGAAGGTCAAGACTAAAAAGGGATACCGGGCTCTGGCTCACGAGCTCCATCCGGACAAGACCGGGAATGATCCAGAGAAGACCGAGATGTTCAAGTTCGTGAAGAGCATCTACGAGGGCTTTGCCGCGGCGGAGTTTATCGCGAGGCCACGGCCCATGGTGTTCAGGGTCTCTCACATGTATGGTCGGCAACGGCAGCCGAGCGAGACCGGCGATGCGGCTATCGATGAGCTACTTCGTCAGCAGCGGAAGGCGAATGAGCAGCAGGCTTCTGCTAGCGCTGCGGAGACCTGGCGCAAGATATTCCATGATGAGTTTGTTCAGTCGAATGGACGACGGGGCGATTGGTTCCGGGGCAATCCGACCTGGATGGATGAGGACGCGTCCGCTCGCCAGGCTGAGGCGGAGAAGTTGAAGGAGGAAGAGGAGCGGGAGCGTCGGCGTGCTCAGAAGGCTGAGCACGTCAGGACCGTCGACCGCCTCCAGCAGGAGCAGCGTGATCGCCAGGAGTTCTACGATGCCAACGGGCACCAGGTCGACGAGAGGGAGGACAACTCTCCCATAGAAGCTGGGCCAGGCTTCTATGGGAAGAGTTGGGGCTAGAACTGAGCCAGCCGCTCTTGCGAATGTTTGACTGCTCGTTCTGTGAGGTCGCAGCCCCAATAACGTCGGCCGAGCTGCTTGGCGGACACCAGGGTTGAGCCAGAGCCGCAGAACGGGTCCAGCACCAGATCCCCAGGCTTGGAGCTGTTGTTGATCAGGATGTCGATGAGTGCGACGGGCTTCTCAGTGGGGTAGCGGGCTGGGTCACCCTTTGGTCGGCGGATGCTCTTGACTGGGAGGATGGACTCGACGCCCAGGTTGTTGAGGCGGCGGTGGCCCTTCTCGAAGAACAGGATGAACTCGTGGCGGTTGCGGTAGTGGTAGCCCATGCCCATTTGCATCTTGTCCCAGACGATTCGCTTCCAGTAGGCCCAGCCCTCATTCTTGGCCGCCTTGATTGCGTAGTCCGAGGTTTGGTCATCGCAGATGATGTACATATGCGCGTTCGGCTTGGCGACGATATGTAGTAGCTCGAACAGGAGGTAGAACTCCCTGTTGCGTATGACGGGGAACCAGTCATTGGTGAGCCTGGTTGTGGTCCCTTTGCTGCGGTGCTGCTCGAGTGATTCGTAGGGTGGGTCGGTGATGATGAGGTCGACCGACTCTGAGGGCAGCTTGTCCAGGAAGCTGAATGCGTCTTCGCAGACGACCTGGTCATCGTCGGCGAAGAGTGCGAGGGTCATTGGCCTCCAAACGGAGGGGTGTACCTCTCCTGAACTTGCTGAAAGTCGAGACCGTCATCGTCCTTGAATTTGGCATAGAGGTCTTTGACGTCATCTTGAGCTGCCAGCTTGTTGGAGTGGGTGCAGCCGATTTCGAGAATGATGGCGATGTCGGCTGGCTTCTGGAACAGGCGACAGCTCACCATGTTGTTGTCATGGATGAAGGGGGAGCCGTCTCCGCCGAATACGATCCGAGACTCGACGCCAAGCTCTACCTTGGTGAGGTCGCGCATGTAGTCCCAGTAGAACTCTGACTTCAGCAGCCTGATGACGTGGGACGTCCAGGAGCCCACGGGGGCTAAGAGGTAAACGCAAACCATATCTAACCCATCATCGGGGACCACGACTCCGCCCTCGTGAGGAGGGCTGGAGTGGATCTCCGAATGGATGCTAAGCGGAGGGATCAGGTCGGGGGCGCGTAGTAGCGGGACGATGTTGTGGTCTAGCCACGACTTCATGTTTATGGGCACAGGTCTCCTCGTGGAGGAGGGCCAGGTTGTTGGCGATTTCCTGGCCTCCGTGGTGGTGGCACGCGATGAACGGCTTGTCGCAATGGGTGCAGTGGGCGATGCCGAAGGTTTCGTCGTACTTGCTGTCGCATTCGATGCAGGTCGGTTCGGTAAGCATTTGGACTCCCTGGGTTGTTCAGGAGTCTTATGCCGATTTTAGTATCTTGGATCACCGAGGTCTTTGATGTATTCGAGAATCATCGACCAGGCTTGTTTGGTGTTGTTGTGGTCATTGGCGAGAAGGTGGTAGGCCTTTTCGTCGCTGTTGTAAGGGTACTTGATGCTTATGACCTTGGCTCGCGGCCAGGTGTCCCGGTAGGTGCGAGCGGTACTTGGCTTGTCGTCGATGATCACGTCGGCGTAGATGTTCTCCTTGGCGCTGCACATGATTACTTGCTTCTTGGTGATGCCGAACTTCTCC
>QNDS01000316.1 GCA_003644925.1 Candidatus Fermentibacterota bacterium | reverse complement strand
TTGCAAAGAGATTCATTATGCTATACAATCCTAATGAATTGACCCGGCTCCGGTAAATTTACTGTCCTATCACTTCAATCCAATGGTTGCCCTTTCTACTACCCCGGAGCCGGGTAATGCTCCGGGGCTTTCGTTTAAGGATCTACTACACCATGGAAGAATTGAATCTTGATAGTCTGTCCAAGGGATCCCTTTCAATGATCAATCACTTGAAGGACGAATATGGATCCATTGAAGCGGTAATCGAATCTTCCGTTATCCTTCTGCACAAGCTAGTCAAGCAGGGACAGGGACCCGATAGGGAACCCAACTATCAACCAGCCAAAAGGGGACCCATCAATAAAGAAAATGGGACCCTAGAATAAACATTATTCATACAGATAAATTTATACGAATCGAACATTTGTTTCATCTTTTTAAATATCTCATCGGCTGTAGTATGTGGCACGTTATTGCGAAAAGCCGGGCGATAAGAAAGGGGAAGTAAAATAAAATTTCCCAATAAAATAGACTATGCAAAACGGTATAATTGGAGGATATACAGGAGCATAAAAATGAGTAGAAAGAGTAAACCGGGAAGCAGAAAGAGATACAAACAGGACTATTATATTAAGAATCGTTTGCGAATTTTAGCCTATCAGAAAGAGTATCGAGATCAAGAGAAGAACAAAGAAAAAATGAAGATCTACCAAGCAAAATACCGCGAGAAAAACCGGGAACATCTCAACGAATACGCCCGGAAAAACGCCCACAAATATACAGAACGGCGGAGAGGTTACAGAAGGACACAACGGAAAAAATTGATTGACAGCAGACCGCCACCACCACCCCGCCCGCCCGCTACGCATGTTCATTATTGGGACGAAGGTTTGAGAGAGTACATCAAATATAAAATTTTGCGGGACGCGGACGGAAACAAAATTGGGGAGGAAATCGCAGTAGATTAAATCAAAAAGGGAGAACACTTATGACCAGACGCAACGAATACGACCCGGAGTATTATCTTGCCAACCGGGAGAAGATCCTTAAACAACGGAAGGACTACTACGAAAGAAATAAAGAAAGGATCCGCGAGTGGCACAAAAATTATCGGGCTGAATACAGGGATCTAATCAACGCTCAACGGATGAGAAATTATTATAAGAAAAAGGCACGTTCTTTGCAAACAAACTGACCCCCCTGCAAACAAAAAGGATCTAATAAAATGAGTGAATTAAAAGAATCGATATTAAAAGATTTGTCGGCAATGCTTGCCTATCTAATAAATAATGAGGCAATACCAGAAAATAAAAGGGCGCGTTTCGCGCTTGCATTGGCGGGAGTTATCGCCTACCTTGCGGGACCAAATGGTCCAAAGGACAAAGATGAATGATCAAATGAATACCAGGGAGCTAATATTATTAGGGATGATTAGAGCGGGAATTATACCGATAATTTTTCTAATAGTACTATGGATATGGTCCTAAAATACGCTTAGAAACGCGCTCTGGATGTCAAAATAAAGAGGTCAAGGATGAAATTTAAATTAATAGGATCTAACTTAGTTTTGAGCTATATAATTTATACTTGTGTCGCGATATTTGGGTCAATTCTGTTCATGTGGGTGATATTCACCTTGATCAAATACATCACCTATATCGTCTATTCTATAGTCTAGATCCTGCTGAAGTTTGGATAAACAATTTTCGCAGTAATGGCTGCCTTCAATAAATACAAGATCTTCAATGTCGTTTTCTTCATAACAAACGGTACAAATTTCGGTTTGTTTATTCATGGGATTTTCTCCATAAATTCTTCCAATATTTTCCTGATGTTTTCCCGGTAATATTTTTGTTGTTTTTTCGCTTGATAACCTTTATGGATCTTTCAAGATTATTGCGCTATTAGTTATGAAATAATAATAATAATGTTTGATTCATACTTATTATTATTATTTTTTTTTAACAACAAAAACAAGAGCTTTTAATAATAGCTCTAATACGTAGGCGGACTATGTCCGGGTAAAATAAACTTATTGTGTTATCTCTCCCCACCAATTAGTGTCTGTAAGCCCTGCAGGGCTTTTGAGGTATCGTTTTATACCCCCGTTACGCTTAACCGCTCTAAGAGCCGTTTTGCGGTTCGGGTAATACATTCTGTCTAGAATATCCCTCGGCTCTAAGCAAGAGATTTCTAATAACTTCCTGTATTTTTTTGTAGCACCTTTTTTGCAAAGATCTACCCTGATAACTAGATAATTGTTAGGTATTTGTTGGGCAAGTTTTCCGTGTAAGATTTTCATACCCTTGCGGGTATATAATTCCCCGTTGTTTTCTTCCATTAATGTATGATCATTCAACTTAAGTATTTTGGCTATTTTTACTTTATCTTTTTTGACCGCTTTAAATGGAATATGGTTTACTTTTTTAACTATTTTTTTGTTGCTTTTTTCATACTCTTTTTGGGTTGTTATTGACACTCCATAAAGGTCTGTAAGAGTTGCCCTGCTGATGGGTTGTTGATCGTTGCGCTGTTCTAAAACAACCCCGTACAATTCACCTCGCCACTTTGCTGATAGGAACAAATCCATAGCAACCCAAGCGGGGGTCAAGATAGTTTTACATTTGCTTTCGTCTGGTAAGTGTTGGTTATAAACAACCGCTACTTTATCAGGGGACAAATAATAACAATTGCCGTTGCGCTTTGTGAATATTCCTAGCTCTAAAGATTGAGCTATCCAACGTCTGCACGTTCGTGAGGTCTTGTATTTTGTTATCGATTCTCTAAGTTTGACAAGATCAACCTTCCCGGATCCGTTGCACTTTGTCAAGTCGTAACTCCGGGCAATGGTCCAAGCGCGAAAAGAACCAGACTTACCAGCCCTTGAGCTTGATAAACCAATATTGGAAAACGCCTTAACTTTATTCATCTATCCTCTCCCGGTAGGGACGGGTTTTCCCCGTCCCTATCCAAAAAAGGAGCAGAAGAAGTTATGTATGTTTCGGTTGTGTATTTATTGGGGTAAAGAGTTTGAAGAACAAACGCTTGAACGGGGAAATACATTTCCACAATGAAAAAACCCACGCACCAAAAAAATATGGTTCGGGGGTTATGTAATGTAAAATCTTGATTAGTATTTTTTTTCATCGTGACATTATCGCCCACTCTCCGCGTTCATGGGGCTTCCTTGCTTGGTTTATATACCCTCTTGATTCTGGTGTCAAGAGGGAATATTTAATCTCCACAATTTGCTGTACATTGTATAGCATGGTCGTTTTGTGCGCCCTGCAATGAAATCCCCGCCCCTGCAATATGGCATAGGGCTTGCAAATAAACAGGATTTGTGTATAATATCGGTACATCGTGACAATATGTACCTACCGACCCGGTATTCCGCGAAGAATTGCCGGGTCGGTCCGGTTAAAGGGATGGTATAATCCTTGTGTAACCTACAGTTCAAAACCCCCGTCACTTGTGCAAGAGTGGCGGGGGTTCGCTTATGGGGGTACTGCTCAAGGATCTGGCATGGGTTGTTACTGTCCCCCTTTCGATCTATACTTACCTGTGGATCATACAGTCCGGGACAACACCGGAGCCGGTTTAGTTCTTGGCTGTATGGTCT
>QNDS01000315.1 GCA_003644925.1 Candidatus Fermentibacterota bacterium | reverse complement strand
TTAAGTGTCAGATGACATACAAAGTAATTCTAATAGGTAATAAAGATCATCAAAAAGCAAAAATAATGATCAGAGAGCTAAAAAGTCATAGAAGTGAACTTAAAGAAATCTATGAAAGAGAGCAGAAATTGAATGATAGTAAATCGGACAGACTGAAAGACAAAAAAGAAACACTGGATGCAGTGGATGATGCGATTGAATGGATGGAGAAGCCTAGTAGCCTGGAAAATCTAGAGAGGTGATTTAGGTGGATATGACTATGTTATAAACATCACATCGGAAGGTAATTCTATACAAAATAGTTACAGTAATGATTTCGTACGATTTCAGTGTTTGCCAATATACCAGATAATCTGCGAAAACCTGAAGTACAACAAAGTTCATTTATATCAAGAAAGTGTTCCACTGTGATATTCCCCTCAAATAAGCTATCTACTGAAATGGAGAATAAAATCAGTGGAGCGATTTGCAGTTTACTATTTAAACACGATGGCAGTATCTACATCAGCAATATTGTGAAAGTATCTAGTGTCGAGCGACAATTAGTTTTCCGGTAATATTAAATGTCTCTCTTCAATCTAGTGCAAATGCGAAACATTCCAGATAGTAAGAATGTTATTCGCAGTGCTTTACTAGGTGAGAATGAAAAAACTAATCGAGGATTCAGAAGATTATTGGAGTGTTTTTGGGAACTCATTTAACAGTATGTCTCATAACCGGAATTAATACTCAATATATCAGTTAATACATTTGGATGGTATTTGAATGCTTAGTGCTTGGTCAGAAGTTGAGATCATAGCGATAGTCGAGGACTATTTCTCAATGCTTCAAGCTGAAATCAAAGGGATTAATTACAATAAAACAGCTCATAGAAAAAAGCTGATCCAACAGCTCACCAACAGATCCCATAGTTCTATTGAGAGAAAACACCAGAATATCAGTGCTGTTCTTATTGAAATGGGATGTCCATACATTTCCGGTTACAAACCGCTTAGAAATTACCAGAGGAAGCTTTTCCCTGATATCATATCAGAATTGCTTAGTCAGAATATTCTATTACTCAACAGTATTGCAGAAGATGCTGATTTAGCCATTGAAATCCCCACAGTTGCAAGTATTCTGAATGTTCTGGTTAATCCCCCGGAACCGGTTACACCTCAAGAAAAGCAAATCGCACTTGAGAGACCACAATACAAAGGCAAACTGAATTACCTTGCACGTGAAGCTGCCAACGCAGCTCTTGGTTCAGCGGGAGAGCGTTTCATCATTAATTATGAGCATGCTCGTTTGATTTATCTTGGAAAAGAGAATCTTGCTGATCGAGTCGAAAGAATCTCTGAAACCGAAGGGGATCATGCAGGTTTTGATATTCTATCATTTGATGAAACGGGAAAAGACAGATACATAGAAGTGAAAACAACGAAATATGGTAAACAGACTCCTTTTTTCGTATCATCGAATGAACTTGATTTCTCAAAACAGAACAGCGAGAAGTATCATCTGTACAGATTGTTTCAATTCAGGAAAGAACCGAAGCTGTTTACACTCCAGGGTTATCTGGAAAACAACTTCAGACTTGCAGCCACAACCTTCAGAGCGGAATGTGTATGAAAGCCACATATGGGAATAACTAGTCAAACGATAGCTCCAGGCGCGCGAATAGTGGTCAGAGATGCCGAGTGGCTTGTAAGAAGAGTAGATAGAACTTCAACGGGCAGACAGGCAATCTCCGTTATAGGCATCTCCGAACTGGTCAGGGATAAAGATGCTGTCTTTCTTGATGAACTGGAACAGCCCATAATGGTGCTTAAACCTGAAGAAACAACGCTTGTTCCCGACAGTTCCTCTTCATACAGAACTTCTTTGCTTTACATGGAAAGCCTTCTCAGAAGAAAACCTCCCACCGACGATCTCATATACACCGGACACAAAGCAGCCATGGATTCAGTTGATTATCAGTTCGATCCGGCAATACAGGCGCTGGATCAACCAAGGCAGCGCATTCTCATAGCTGACGCTGTTGGCCTTGGTAAAACACTTGAAGCCGGCATACTTGTATCCGAACTCATAAGAAGAGGAAAAGGTAAACGTATTCTCGTCGTTGCCCTTAAAAGTATGCTCACTCAGTTTCAGAAGGAGTTCTGGAGCCGCTTTACCATCCCACTGGTCAGGCTGGATTCAATAGGTATCCAGAGAATTCGTTCAAGGATACCAACCAACCATAACCCATTCTACTATTACGACAGGGCAATCATCTCCATAGATACTCTCAAGCAGGATTCTGAATACAGAAATTATCTTGAGAATGCCTGGTGGGATATCATAGTAATAGATGAAGCTCAGAATGTTGCAGAAAGGGGCAGTTCCTCATCCCTCCGCGCAAAGCTCGCATCACTCCTCTCGAAACGCTCGGACACACTCATTATGCTTTCAGCTACTCCGCATGACGGAAGAGCAAAAAGCTTTGCCAGCCTGATGAATATGCTTGACCCGACAGCCATAGCAGATCCCGAAAGTTACACAAGGGATGAGATCAAGGGCCTCTTCATCAGAAGATTCAAGAAGGACATCAGGAATCAGGTAAAGGATGCCTTCAGAGAGAGGGAGATCAGCAGTAAAAGAACTTCAGCCACTCCAATCGAAGAGGAAGCGTTCAGCGCACTTGTCAATACACAGTTCACCAGACTGGATACGAGAAAAACAGGAGCTATCCTATTCAAGACCACTCTTCAGAAGGCACTCTTCTCCAGCCCTGCGGCATGTCTGGAAACAATCAGCAATCGGATAAGAAAACTCGAGAAAACAGTGGAACCCGGGTGGAAGAACGACATCAGCAGTCTTCAAGATCTCCGCGATAAAGTAACCGGAATAACTCCAGATCACTTCAGCAAGTATCAGAGATTTCTGGGTTTGATCCGTGACAGGAAGAATTTCGCCTGGACCGGTAAGAATACTGCAGACAGGTTGGTTATCTTCACCGAACGCATTGATACACTGAAATTCCTAGAAGAGAACCTTACAAAAGATCTGAATCTGAAACCTCACCAGGTAGCTTTACTGCACGGCAGCATGTCCGATATCGATCAGCAGCAGATTGTTGAGGATTTTGGCAGAGAGGAAGCCAGAGTAAGGCTTCTAATAGCATCCGATGTAGCATCAGAGGGCATTAACCTTCATTACCTCTGCCACAGGATGATCCATTTTGACATTCCCTGGTCGCTGATGGTATTCAACCAGCGTAACGGAAGGATCGACCGTTACGGCCAGAAGGAGACCCCCCGGATATTTTACCTTATAACAGAAAGTTCTAACGCAAAAATAAGCGGTGATACCCGCATACTTGAACTTCTAATCAAAAAGGATGAACAGGCTGTTAAGAACATCGGAGATCCAGCCTCTTTCATGCATGTATACGATATAGATGAAGAGGAGAAGATCACCGCCAGAGCAATAGAAGAAGGCAAAACAGCTGAGGACTTTGAAGAGGAGCAGGAAAGAAAACTGATCGAATTCGATCCTCTTGAGATTCTCCTCGGTCATGATCCTCCACCTGTGGGAGAGAGGGCTCATGAAAAAACAGGCTCCCTGCCAACTCTCTTCAGGAACAACTT
>QNDS01000314.1 GCA_003644925.1 Candidatus Fermentibacterota bacterium | reverse complement strand
CTCCTCCAGAACCTTCAACGGAATGATAACGTTGTTATCACCGCAGCTCCAACAGCGGCGAATGATGCGGGCAATACTACATCACTGACAACTGAGACAGTCAGTGCCATGCCAACCATCGTGACCGGTGGCTTCATTGAGCCGGGCCTGGTAGATGCCTTTACGGTGTCGACGACTGTATTCCTGGATCTTGGCACCGGAGATGGAACGTATGAACAATGTAATGCGGGCTCACCTGCCCCTGGACAGGGCCTTTACAATGACGTGCGGTTGACGGTTAATGGCAGCCATACAAACGATGATGCCTGCGCAGATGTACCGGGAATAAATATCAGCAAGTCCCTGGTGGGCGTGGTTGAAAGCGCCAACCCGGGCGAATACGAAGTCACTTATTCACTGCAGGTGGGTAACAGTGGTGGCCTGGACGGAAACTACGACCTGACAGACACATTCAGCCCGAATAACAACGTGGTTGTGGTTGTTGCACCTGTGGTTGCAAATGATGCGGTCAACACATCTTCTACAAGTGTCGAAGCAGTCGGTGCTTACCCTGCAGTTGTGACCGGTGGAACAATTGAACCGGGTTTGATAGATGCGTTCACCGTTACTGCAACGGTTCGTCTGGATCTGAACGCAGGTGATGGAAGCTACGAGTTGTGTAATGGTAGCGCGGTATCGCCGGGCGAAGGTTTATACAACCTGGCGACTTTAACTGTCAACGGCAGTGACAAGACGGATACTGCCTGTGGTGACCTGCCAAATGTGGAGATCAGCAAAATACTGCTCGGTGTTGCGCCAAGTGCGGCCTTTGGTGAGTATGATGTTACTTATTCAGTACAGGTCAGCAACAGTGGTGGTCTATCCGCAGGCTACGCGCTGACAGATAGCTTTAGTCCTGATAATAACGTAGTGGTCAGTGCCGGGCCGAGTGCTGCAAACGATGTTGCGAATACCAGTTCTGCTACTATTGAAGCCATTGGTGCTTTCCCGACGATCGTTGCGAGCGGCACCATTGAGCCGGGTCAGGTAGATGCCTTTACCGTGACGGCGACACTGAAAGTAGACCTGAGCAGTGGTGACGGCAGTTATGAAACTTGTACGGCAGGTGCCCCACTATCGGGAGAGGGTTTGTTTAACGAAGCGACGGTGTCTGTAAATGGCGTAGATATCAGCGACAATGCCTGCGGCGAAGTACCTAACGTGAAAGTTAACAAGACACTGCTCAGCGTATTGCCAAGCGCAACGCCGGGCGAATTTGATGTCCTTTATGCTCTCCAGGTAAGTAACAGTGGTGGTCTGACGGGCAACTATGATCTTGTTGATGAGTTCACACCGAATAGTAATGTTGTGATCAGTGCTGGCCCGACAGCTCAGAATGATGCGCCGAATACCACTTCACCGACTATTGAATCCGTTGGCCCGCCATTAACAATGATCATCGGAGGCACAATTGAACCGGGTCGGGTAGATGCATTTACGATCAGTGCCACGGTTAAAATAGATCTGTCGATGGGCGATGGTAGTTACGAGGCCTGTAATGCAGCTTCACCGGTAGCAGGTGAAGGCTTATACAACCAGGCAAGAATGGTCGTCAATGGTGAGCACACCTTAGATGATGCCTGTGGTGATCTGCCGAATGTTGAGATAAGTAAGACGCTGGTTGGTGTGGTTGAGAGTGCGGTTCCCGGTGAGTTCGATGTGAGTTACTCACTGCGGGTGAGTAACAGCGGCGGTCTTGATGGAACGTATGATCTAACAGATAGCTTTGGTGCGAATGATAATGTCGTGATCAGCACCGGGCCTATAGTTGCGAATGATGTGCCCAATACTACCTCTGGTACGACTGAAATAGTTGGTGCCTTCCCGAGTATTGTCTCTGGAGGCACTATCGAGCCCGGACTGGTGGATGCGTTTACTGTTACAGCAACGGTTAAAGTAGACCTGGGTGTAGGCGATGGTAGCTATGAATCTTGTAGTGCGGGTACGCCCGCTGCGGGTGAAGGTCTGTATAACGAAGCTATACTGACAGTTAATGGCAGTGATACTACTGATGACGTTTGTGCAGATATTCCGAATGTAGAGATTAGCAAGACGCTGGTGGGCATAGTAGAAAGTGCTACGCCGGGTGCGTTCAATGTTACTTACCTGTTACAGGTAAGTAACAGCGGTGGCCTTGACGGGACATATGACCTGGTAGATACGTTCAGCCCGAATAACAACGTGGTGATTAGCGCGGGCCCGACGGCTGCAAATGATGCTGCTTTTACGACTTCTAGCACCACAGAAACTGTTGGCGCTTTCCCTGGCATTGTCACTGGCGGTACGATTGAGCCTGGATTGGTAGATGCATTTACAGTCACCGCGACAGTCAAGGTGGACCTGCTTACAGGTGACGGCAGCTATGAAGCCTGTAGCGCAGGAAGCCCAACAGCGGGAGAAGGCCTATACAACGAAGCGACAGTGACAGTTAATAACAACGATACTACAGATGATGCCTGTGGTGATCTGCCGGTTGTTGAAATCAGTAAAACCCTGGTTGATGTCATTGAAAGCGCCACCCCGGGTGAGTTTAATGTGACTTATTTACTGCAGGTAAGTAATAACGGCGCTCTGGATGCCCACTATGACCTGGAGGATACCTTTACTCCAAATGATAATGTTGTGATCAGCTCAGGGCCCGGTGCTGCGAATGATGCAACGAATACGACCTCTCCTTCTGTGGAGACTGTGGCGACCTTCCCGAATATCGTGCTAAATGGTTTGGTTGAGGGGGGCAAAACCGACGCATTTACAGTCACCGCAACGGTAAAAATCGATTTGACTGCAGGTGATGGTAGTTATGAAGCCTGCAGTACAGGCACGCCTGCAACAGGAGAAGGCCTGTACAATGAAGCGACACTAACAGTAAACGGCAGTGATACCACTGATGATGCCTGCGGTGATTTACCGCACGTCGAGATCAGCAAGACCCTGGTGGGTGTGGTTGAAGGCGTTGCGCCGGGTGAGTTTGATGTAACCTACTCATTGCGGGTGAGCAATCGTGGTGGCCTTGATGGAGCGTACGACCTGACGGATGTGTTCGACCCGAACAATAATATAGTGATTGTATCGGGCCCGACAGCAGCGAATGATGCGGGCAATACAAGTTCGACCAGCGTTGAAACGATTGGAGCCTTCCCGAGCATTGTCTCAGGTGGAACAATTGAGTCTGGCCTGGTCGATGCTTTTACTGTTACCGCAACGGTTAAGTTAGATCTGAGTTCAGGCGACGGCAATTACGAAGTCTGTAGTGGCGGTACTCCGGCAGCAGGAGAAGGTCTATACAACCAGGCAGTTCTGACGGTTAACAACCAGGACACAACAGATGAGGCCTGCGGGGATGTGCCAAATGTAGAAATTCGTAAGACCGTTGCAAGCTTCGGTATCAGTGCCACGCCAGGTGCTTTTGATGTTGTTTATCTGTTAGAGGTGAGTAATACAGGTGGCCTTCCAAGTAATTATGACCTCACAGACAACTATAGTCCAAATGACAATATTGAGACGCTTGCTGGCCCGACTGTCGCAAACGATATAGGTAATACTACCTCGCCTACTATTGAGACGGTTGGTGCCTACCCGGCAGCCGTGACCGGT
>QNDS01000313.1 GCA_003644925.1 Candidatus Fermentibacterota bacterium | reverse complement strand
TACGGATCAGATGCTGGTTTTAATCCTCCCCCAGGTATCGGAATCCAGAGCTAACGCCCATAACTCGATCTGAGTGGATGCGTATGCTTCGTGGTATGTGGTGAAATCATCAGCCCCGTCAGGACCTCTGGCGAGTATGACGGTGTACATATTGCCGGTTATGAGTTCCCTGTCGTACTGGTCTCCCGAATTGAGAGGAATTGTGAATTGTATTTCTGTGGTGCCTCCGGATTCTGATCCACCATCTATCGTGAAATCATTTGTCCCTCCCAATGTTGTATCCGCCGTATGAGAAGTTGGAGCTATGCCGAAATCATCCCTGATTTCAGTTATTCCCGAAGCTACATAACCGATGAGAATGTTTGCGTCCTGCATTCCCGCTGTAGGATCGAACCCGACAGCTACCCAGCCCGTTGTGGGAGCGCTGAGCTCAACAGACAATTCCGTGGCTGATATTGTAGCCCATCGGAGTGTAAACCCGCTGACATTCACTTCCTGCCAATCCTGAGCAATGGCTGCACCTGAGAAAACAGCTGCAATCGATAGAACCGAAAATGCTATCTTCATTTTTACACCTCGTTCTTTGTTATGTCGTTTACTCTTTCCAGCTATCATCCATGACGTAATCAGTATTAAAATATCAATCGACTCTCCTCGATTTAAAGAACTGGCTTCTTACCCAGGGCCAGTTCAGTGTAAGATGAATTGCAATGAATAAAAGAAGGAGCCCACCTGCTATAGGATGGGCAGCCTTGAAGTGAGTGTACATCTCCATTCGAAAGAAGCCAGTAACACCTTGGTACAGAGCTAGAAGAAGTAGAATGGGGTTTACAACTTTCAGTGCTGTCTGTCGTTTCACTATCCACTCCAATCGATAGAATTATTACCAGAATTACATAGCAATCCAGTAGGATTATAATACACTAAACGTTGAACACAGGGAACCATTCTTAGTTCCCGGGCATTTATATGTATCGAACCAGATGAAAGGAATAATAATGAAAGCGTTCAAAGCGGTTCAAGGCGTTCCACTGTTGTTGATTTGCACAGTGCTGATCCTTGGGTGCGGATCAGAAGCATCCGGGGAGGAACCTGGAGGACAGTCCGAAACCGAAGGCACATCCACTTCCAGCTTGAGTATTGATGGATTCCAGATAATTTGGAGCGTACGGGAATCCAATCTCGAGATAACTGCCTCCGCTCCAACCACCGGATGGATCGCAGTTGGATTCGAACCTACTGCGGCAATGAAAGATGCGGATATCGTAATCGGATATGTTGAAGGTGGAGAGGTTTTTCTCAGAGATGACTGGGGAGATAACTATACATCTCACAAAGCGGATATCGACCTTGGCGGCACGGATGATGTAACCGCTGTATCGGGATATGAGGAGAGCGGTTTCACAGGGATAACCTTCAGTATTCCTCTGTCATCAGGGGATGAGTACGACCATATACTGGAGGAAGGCGGTACATACACCATCATTCTGGCTTATGGTGCAAACGATGCAGATGATTTTGAGGGTTATCATGAATGGGCAGAAACACTTGAGATAGAGCTGAGATAGTAAACCTTGAAAGGAAAGTTGTGACCATGAAATTATTGAAAAAGAGTATCATCTTTACCGCACTCCTTGCAACGGTTGTTCTCGGGAGCTGTGGAGATGACCCTACAGGACCAACCGAGGGAGAAGGTGACTGGTTGGAATACACTGTAGATGACTTCACCTTCGAATGGCTGGTGGAGGACTCATCAAATACGATCAGGGTAAAGATCACTGCTCCAAGCACAGGCTGGGTAGCAGTCGGTTTTGATCCAACTTTAGTAATGAATGAAGCAAACCTGATCATCGGGTACGTTTCGGGTGGATCGGTGAATATCAGGGACGATTTCGGCACCGGACAGTTCTCCCATGATGCGGATACCAACCTCGGCGGTACAAATGATGTAGAAACGATCTCAGGCTCCGAGTCAGGAACGAACGTAGAGACCACACTGGAATTCAGGATACCTCTGGACTCTGGGGATCAGTACGATAAAGCTCTTGTTGATGGAAATACGTACACTTTTATTTTCGCATACGGAAACAACGATGCCGATGATTACACATCCGCGCATGCATGGGCGGAATCCGCATCTTTTGAACTCTGATAACAGGAAGCAAATCGGGAGGTTAAAATGAAACTGGTCATTCCGGCGGTTCTTGTACTGCTGTGCGCAACAGCATCAGGCTATGGAGGTGCCTTCCAAAACCTCCACTCTTTCTCCGGCATCTCTGCGGGAGACTTCGAATTCTCTATGAACCACCGATTTATCGGTGCTGCCATGAAGGACGATCCGCTTGATTCATTCTTCGGGCTGGATAACGGGGCGAATGTTAGATTCGGTCTCCGGTACTTCCCAACGGATGAATTATACCTGGGATTCAGTCACACGAAGCTGCTGCACATGAACACCATCACGGCCGGTTGGGAACACACGATCTCTCCATTTAACACTGAACTGGGTGCGTTGGTGGGATACAGCAGTGTGAAAATGACTTCCACATCCAACCGGGATGGCGGCGTGGTCGCCACTGTATATGTGTCAGCCTGGTTCCTGTCCGGCAGGATAAGACCGGTTTTCAACTACGCCTTCGACGGCAACCTGGATGAAAGCGGTCCTGGTCTGGGACTTGAGATCGCAGCTGCGGATAAGATAAGCCTGATGGGAGAGTACTTCCCCTACACAGGTGACGATGATTCTGAGGATTGCTTCTCTTTCAGCGGTTCTTACAGCACATGGGGACACCAGTTCATGCTTGGATTCACAAACAGCGTATCGATTGGACCGCAGGGACAGCTGAACGGTTCAACAACAAATGATCTGTCCGTAGCCCTTTCGATACGAAGACTGCTCTGAACGTACCCGGGTGATCTGGGAAAGCTAAGCTGCCGGAATACACCAAGCAGGGTTAGAGGTCTGTTCTTCCCTTGAGAAAATCATCGTAGGGGATATAGAACCCCGGTATCTGGCTGAAGTAGAGTATCCGCCCATCCGTGTATACCCTGAACCTGTCCAGCAGGGGCATTGTATCATCAGCAGTCAGCACCTCCGGGTCGAACAGTTCTCTGATAGCAATATCTGTATAATCCCTTACTGCAGAGTCAGGCAGCTCGTCCGTCCATTCAATCATGAAACAGACGGCCTCGAGTACTCCGTCCTCGTAGGCTTCATCGAACCTGAGACAATCGGAGAGGTAAGCTATTGCCATAGTATGGTCTATGTAGAGCGTTTCCGCTTCTTCAGCCTGAACGCCAGCAGCGAGAATCAGGAGAAGTACAAATACCATATTCTTTCCCCTTACTTGTTCATTAAGATGATCTTCAGCTCTTCCCAGAGTACATTTCACTGAACTTCCAGAGACATTCCTCCTGTGCAGCAGTTTCAACGGCATGCGGATTCATTTCTCTGACGGCTATTATTGCATCCCCGGCTGATATTCCCTTGCTGATAAGCCAGGCAGCGCCGAACGTTCCCGTCCGACCCGAACCACCCTGACAGTGAACCAGAACTGCACCTGCGGATTCTCGCACAAGAGTAATGAATTCCCCCAGCTGCCCGATTGATGGCGGCGAGAAATCCCTGACAGGTATGGAATGGCGATG
>QNDS01000312.1 GCA_003644925.1 Candidatus Fermentibacterota bacterium | reverse complement strand
CACCAGAGCTGTAAGTTTCCATGTTTGCCTCCTTAGTTGTTTTCTTAATAATCCCATAGAGACTCCAAATAAGTTTAGAATCTCTATGGGGCTATCAAAGCCCCATTATTTTCTACCACCAGCGCATATCATCCTCCTAGTTAGTGGTTAACGATACAAATCAAATCAAGTTGCACCTCCTTTGTTGGAGACAAAACATTACATCCTCTTTTCCATATCATCCATGAACTCTCGGAAATTGACAAGGTTAATACCAACATCCAAAGCATAACTCTGGATCTCAGTAAAATCCCATTTCTCATTGCCAAGAAAGCGCCAACGACGTGTGTCAATCACGCCATTAGCTACATTGAGAACCCAGACAAGTTGATTGCCTGAATATGAGATAAAAAGAAAAACCTCATCAGGTTCAATTGGCCGGAACATTTGTTCGGCTTCTAGGTAATTCCTTACCTCAGAACACCGAAAGTCAGCGGTAGCAACAAAAGAAAGTTTGAAGTCAGGCATTGTTCTTCTCCAACCAGTCTGTGATTTGCATATAGGCATTATGAAAGTTATCATCCGATCCACCACACAGCGAATCGATCTTAGAAGCAAAAAGAACAGAAACAGGGTGAGTATTAACCCAATCTGTTCCCTTATTCAAAGATGTAGCAATATCCCAAAGCTCTGTCATGACCTTTGAGAATGAATGAATTACACCAGAAAGGTTAGAAGCATTTTGAACATCTAATGCTGTCTGACAAATGTTTCTCAGCTTTTCCTTGTCTTCTTCGTCTAATGACTTGAATTGTTGCTCAACCAACATTTTTTCTCCTATCTATCTCAGATTGAATTTTACGCAGAGTCGTAACATTGTTACTCTGCGTTCGAATATTCTTTGCAATTTCCTGACGCAACAGTTTGCGCCATTCAATTAATTCTTCTCTTGGAAGATTCGTGATAAGATTGTTAGACATTACTTCTACTCCTGTTCAAAAACCCGACAAAGTAATCTAAGAAAAAAACCTAGATTACTTTGCGGGGCTTTCGCCCCTTTTAACTAAATAGTGGTTTCGTCAGCGATCTGTCCTACCATCTTGTACATTGTATCTCTCAGTTCCATGAGGTTTCCACCAGCGGCCTTGAGGATATATTCCCCTTCCTCATTCCGCTGATAGTGCTTTTGAGCGCTCAGAAGCATCTTGAGGACAGCAGCGCGCAGAAAATCGTAGTCGTCTGGACCGAAACTCTGCTGCTTCTCCTTCATTCCGCGCAGAAACTTCAGCTTGAATGCCTTCCACAGAACACTGTGAAGCCATGGATCACATTCCTTGAATGAGAGAATGATCTTACCGTCTTCCTCGATTCGAAGGTAGAAACGCGGAGTCATTCGGTTATTGTTTGGATTCTCACTCATTTTCGATTCCTCCTACTTTTCCTAAGTTTCTTGGCTTGATATCTAGCCAAGTAAAAAGCCCGATCTCTTTGACCGAGCCGCTTCAAATCTTCCATTTTCATCCTCCAATAATCAGGTAAAAGATTGTTCCTGTAATGAACCAGGAAACGAAGGTAAAAGGAAGTGCATTCATTATTTACCTTTCATAGCGTTTGCGCATTTTGGTAATTACTTCCAAAGGAACGCCGTGAGTATTTCTAGTGGTCAATTCTTTGTCAGAGAAAAGACCGTCAAAGAGATCGATTATTTTGAATTCATAACCCATTGCCTTTACAATACTCAGATATACGGAATATTCCCATCTTTGAGTATTGGTATTATCTACTACAATAACAGGGATATTATCAATCATTGCATCTATGACTTTACACATATTTTCGTTGTGTGCTTGTCCAATCAACCAAGGTCTAAAATCATAGTGTCCATTAACCATGAAGAAATCATCGGTCGAGAAGATTGGTGCGTCAGGATACATTTGCTTGGCTTTAGTGGATTTTCCACTTCCAGGCAAACCACGCATAATAACAAGTTTCTTCATTTCAACTCCCAATCGTTAACTACAATCCAAGCGTTGTTTTTATTCAACTTCTTTTGCCGCAATTCCTTGTTAGTCAACTTTCTACGAAAACCACAAGAAATTCCATCTAAATCAAAAAGCTGAAACACCTTGGATTTTCCCACTCTAAAAGGTGTTTCCATTGTTCGATAGATTCCGTTGTTTAATTCAAGTGTCATCTTTCAGTCTCCGATTCTATACGCAAAGTAACTCCAATTTCTTTCAACAAATCTTTTCCTGTTAAGAATTCATCTGCGTCTATATCAAAAACAATGATTGGATCTATAAATGAATGACCACAATTAACTTTTTCAGAACCAAAAACATTCATAGCAGCATAAGCCGCTGAGAGTGTAGCTGGTTCAACTCTAGCTCTAATGATCTTTTTCAGTTTGATAGTCATTAGTTGTCCTTTTTATTCCCTATTCCTTCTTCAATAATATTCACAATAACATTTGCAATCTTTTTATCACTCTCTACACAATTAAAAACAACACCTACATGTTTCATTTCGCCAATGAAAGTAGTAACAGTAACGTTGGTTTGATAGTTGTTCCTTCTATCAAAAAACCCTATATCTATTCTGTGACAGATCTCAAAGATACGAATAGAATATCTTACTTCCAAACCATTATGTAGATAAACTTTTTGATATCCATGCTCTCTAAGTAGACCAATAACATTACCAATGATAGTGTTAAATCTACGTCTGTTGAACAATTGGAATTTCATCTAACCTTCTCTTTCAATTGTGCAATAGTGAGTAACAGAAAGAACATCACCCACAATATTGAAAGTAATCTCTCCCTCTACTCTCAGGTAGTCCGTATCAGCGTCTTTATTGTAATCCAGGATATAATGAGTAGAAGTTTCCTGTTCTTCGATTGAGCCCCATTCTATGAAGTTATGGAGTCCTATCGCAGCACAACATTCTGCAACATTCTCTGTATGATGCATTTCAGTAGAAATAGGCTTTCCACTTCGTATGTCAAGAATCATAGGAAATGTCAGTTTATGAAACATCGTTTTCCTTTTTAGCCAGTATGCATCATCTTATGCATACTCCGTTTTATTTCCCTGGCTACACTACGTGTAGCAAGTCAGAAATTATGCATCATCTTATGCATAACGATTTCATCAATGTTTTTCAGTCTTTGTTTCTCAATTAGAATCATAAGCTGTATTATGACTCTAATAAAGCTACAGAGAACTATTCCCACTCAAATTTAACAGAGGAGAAATTGGACAGAGTGATTCTTTCCAGCTCTCCATTATCATCGTAGAAGGTAGCGATCGTTCTAGTACCCATTCTATCTTTCTCTTCTTGAACGATATTCAACAATTCATTCTGTGTATCAGCTTCAAGAATGAATTCATCAGAAGTACCAGAATCAAAGATAGCTTTCACAATCTTCTCCTTAGTAAACAACGTTACCGTTGACACTAACACCACAACGCATATCACGATCCATTCTATCGAACATATCGTTATTCTCTTCCTTGATTACAGAGGCTTCAGTAATAGCCTCTTTCTCTGTACCCAGGAAATGGAACATGCGGATAAACTGAGAGCCATATGAAAGCTCCCGTCTATATCCGTTGTACCAGACTTCTATCACTTGCTTCATATTAACTGTTCCTAGTGTCTGTTATCTGTTCTGTT
>QNDS01000311.1 GCA_003644925.1 Candidatus Fermentibacterota bacterium | reverse complement strand
TTCTGGAAGGAGAATCGGCAAGACTTCAGCTTATACTTTCAACCGCTTCAATCAAATACGAAACAGGTACAGTAAGTCTTTCAGATCTGCTGCGGCTGGAAAACAGAATCGCAATGCTGCAATCCGATCAATATCGCATGGAATTGAATCTTGAGGCGCTCTATCATGAGATGAACAGCCTTCTAGGCCTGGCGATGGAGGATGATTTGAACTGGCCGGATTCAGTGCCGGATGTAGAGAATTTCCAGCAATACGACTACTCAGCAGTCGATGTAAGCGATTTTCCGCTTGCTAGAAAAAGCTTCATCCAGGTTGAGGCCGCCAGGTTTACAGAAGAACTCAGTGCGGAACGCCTGCGCCCTTCATTTGAAGTCGGCGCTACCTGGTCCGTTATTGATAAGCCCTCTATTGAGATGGGTGCGGTTGAAGAGGGAGGTGATGGGCTGATGATATTTGTCGGTGTCAACCTTCCGCTGGGTTACAGCGGCAGCGGATACAGGAACAATTCAGCACAATCCTCAGCAACTGCAGTCGAACTTTCTTATCTGCAGAAACTTGATGACCTCTTCTCAAGAAGCGCTGATCTGAATGCAACTATCGCAGGATTGATTAACATGTACTTTTCGTACGAAACCGAAATAGTGCCGAACCTTGAGGTTATCCTGTCACTTGCGGAGAGCGAATGGATGACCGGCGTAATGAGTTTGAAAGATGTGATCGAAGTGATAAGTGAACTGAGGGCTGCTCATCTAGAAATGATAAGTATCTACTCACAGATCGTTGTGTCTTCGGCAAAGTTGAAAGAATTGACCGGAGATACAACAGAGAGAGGTGAATTCCTGTGAAAAAGAAATCAACAATGTTCGGAGCCGCTGTCCTGATTGGAATTGTCGCGGCGATTTTCATCCGGGGCGTTTCAGGAGACGAAACAGGCCGGGCAGATGAGATTGATACGAGTATTCCTGAGGGCATAATTGATCTTAATAACACGCTTTGTCCTGTAATGGGCGGAGACGTAATGGAAGGTCAGTATGTCGACTGGGAGGGATACCGCGTGCATTTCTGCTGTGCCGGATGCGATAGTCGTTTCCTGGCTGAACCGGAACAGTACCTGCCCATTCTGGCGGAGGACCCTGCAGTTGCAGAGCTGCTTGATTTAGAATGCGCCGATTGTTATCCCGAATCCTGCACATGCGAACAGCCACAACCTCCATGCGGTGGGGGTTGCCACTGAGTGAAGATTATTAGAAGGCAGGTAAGACGTGTTCAATAAAGATGGCAGCAGGAAAACTGCAGCGATACTGATAACAGGCGTATTAACAGGCCTGCTCTTCGGTTTCCTGCTGCCGTGGGGGTGGCTGTTCATGAGCCCTTCTGCGGAGCATGGCCATGAAGGCATTGATGATCTGCCCGAAAGCTGGGCCTGCCCGATGCTCTGCGTGGTCCTTGATCATCCGGGCACTTGCCCTGTCTGCGGTATGGAACTTGAAGCGTTCATCAGTACCGGTGATGAAATTGTACTTTCAAGACATGACCAGGCCATGCTCGATCTTACGATCGGTGAAGCAGCGGTCAGAGATCTCACCACCAGATTCACGGCTCCCGGACTCATAGAATTCGATGGCAGCGGTCTCTACTCCGTTACGGCCTGGACGGGCGGCAGGATCGAGCGCCTGTATGTGGATTATCAGGGAGAACGTATTTCGAGTGGAGCAGCGGTGGCGGATATCTATTCTCCCGAACTCTACGCTGCCAAACAGGAACTGCTGGTATTGTCTCAGGCGGAAAGTACGCTGAACGGGCACGGTATGATCCTAGCCGCTGAAAAATTGCGTTTACTGGGGACACCTGAATACGTAATCAGACAGATAATCGATAGAGGTGAGGTGAGAGATGAATCCACAGTAATCTCCCCCGCTTCGGGAACTGTTACCGCGATTAATGTTCGAGAAGGAGAGTATGTATCGACAGGACATACTCTTCTTGAACTTGCTGACATCGGAACGGTCTGGCTCACCGTCTATTTAACAGAGGATCAGTCGGGTCTTGTAGATGCCGGTCAGGAACTGGAATTCAGTATCGATTCTCAGCCCGATAAAGTTTTCTCAGCAACAGTTGATGCGGTCGACCCCTTTCTTGATCAGCCGGGCGGCGCTTCTGAAGCCAGGGTCATACTGGAAAACACTTCAGGGGAATTTCTTCCGGGTCAGTCAGCCGCTGCAACATTCATCAACGGAGAACAGCCCGGTACCGTGCTTTCGGTTCCCAGAGGAAGCGTTCTTTCGCTGGGTTTGCGATCGATTGTATATGTGATGACCGGACCTACCATTTATGAAGCTGGTGATGACGGATCACTCCGCATTGAGGAAGCAAGGTTTGAACCAAGAGAGGTTACAGTCGGTGCACATGCCACAGACAGCAGAGGAGAAGTTTTCATTCCGGTTTATGCGGGGCTTTCAGAGGGAGATATTGTTGCGCTGAAAGGCGCTTTCCTTATCGACTCTCAGGCAGAACTGCTT
This sequence comes from Candidatus Fermentibacterota bacterium, assembly GCA_003644925.1. Taxonomy (GTDB): domain Bacteria; phylum Fermentibacterota; class Fermentibacteria; order Fermentibacterales; family JCC-6; genus Aegiribacteria. Next base: position 1,176 of record QNDS01000311.1, on the reverse strand, counting down.
GGACTCCCATCATTATTCAACGGGGAAACCGCGGAGTAGTGGAATCCGATGATTAAGAAAATAGTTGAATTCTGTCTGAAGAATCCTCCTGCCGTTATCATGATCGCAGCACTGACAGGCGGCATGGGCATATGGGCACTGAAGACAACTCCAATAGACGCCTTCCCGGATATTTCAGAAAATCAGGTTATCGTATCAACACAATGGGCGGGGAGAAGTCCTGATGATGTTCAGGACCAGATAACCTATCCGCTCTCAGTTGAACTTCAGGGCATTCCGGGAGTGAAGCAGGTAAGAGGCATGTCCGGATTCGGATTCAGCCGGATATACATCGTTTTCGAGGACAGGGTAGATTTTTACTGGGCAAGAACCCGTGTTCTCGAGCGTCTGGGCGGTCTTGGTGATCTTCTCCCAAATGATGCTCTGCCTGAACTGGGTCCGGATGCCACACCTCTGGGACAGATATACTGGTATACGATTGAAGGTCCTCTTGATCTCGGGACACTTCGGACAATACAGGATTACACAGTCAGGTATGCGCTCCAGAGTATTCCGGGAGTTTCAGAAGTTTCAAACATCGGCGGATTTGTCATGGAATTCCAGGTTGATGTAGATCCAAATCAGCTTTTCAGTTACGGAATAGATATTCAGCAGGTCAATGAGGCGATCTCCAGATCCAATATCGATGTAGGCGCCAGAACAATTGAAGCATCCGGAATGGAGTATATCGTCAGGGGCACAGGTTTCCTGAACGGGATAGAGGATCTTGAGCAGGTTCTTGTGACCAGCAGAGATGGAGTACCTGTAATGCTTGGCGACATCTCTTCAATTTCGACAGGTCCTGCCTTCAGGAGAGGAGCTCTTGCCGATCATAACGGTGAGATAGCGGGTGGGATTGTCGTCATGAGAAAGGACGCCAATCCTGTACGCGTCATCGATGCGGTGGAGGAAAGGCTGGCAGAAATCGCCCCCGCTCTTCCCGAAGGCGTAATCATTACTCCCTATTACGATCGAAGAGAGCTGGTTCTTGAAACAGTCGAAACCCTCTCAGGTGTTATAGCAATGGAAATGCTGATCACACTGATAGTTATTCTGATCTTCCTTGTTCACCTGAGAAGCTCCCTTATAGTGACAGCAACCCTGCCTTACGCTGTTCTTCTCTGTTTTGCGGCAATG
>QNDS01000310.1 GCA_003644925.1 Candidatus Fermentibacterota bacterium | reverse complement strand
TGGGCAGCTACGCTCTTGTTATCAGCAATCGAGGTAATTACCGTCCCGCCTCTATCATACTTGATCTTGCCGTGTTCTTTTCAGGAAGCGGTAGAACCGCAGACCCGCTACCGGCCGCAATGAGGCTTGCCCTGTTCCTGATGATGGCAGGAACAGCAGCCATTGCTGTGGGAAGTGTACTGGCGAAAAAATTCTACAGGCGGAAACACGTTACTTGACGGGGCAGCAAAACTCAATATACTCATATTCCGACAGGAAAAAGGGGGAATATTTATGCTGATTTCTACACGAAGCCGGTACGCGCTACGTGTTCTCGCTCGAATGACCAAAATGATGAATTCGGACCATAAACAGCCTGTATCCCTTGCTCTACTGTCAGAGCAGGAGCAGGTTTCGGTTCGCTACCTGGAACAGATCTTCGGTCTGCTTCGGACCAGCGGGATCGTAAAAGGAAAAAGGGGTCCGGGCGGTGGATATGTTCTCGGAATGCCTCCGGAGGAAATAAGTCTCTTCGATGTAGTTGACGTTCTTGAAGCGGACTTTCTTCCGACGAACTGTATGTCCGGGGAAACGAGCTGTTCACCCGAGGAGGGTTTCAAGCTGGTAACCTGCCCTCTTATGGACGCATGTGTAACCAGACCTCTCTGGATGAATCTTCGGAACATATACGATTCATACATGAAGAATAAAACACTGCAAGATCTTACAGATGGAAATATCTAGGACATAAAGCAATGTGGAAGTACTCAAAGAAACTCATGGATCATTTCATGAATCCAAGAAATTCGGGGCAACTGCTCAATCCCGACTGCCACTCAGAAGTTGGTTCCGTCCAGTGCGGTGATGCCATGACCCTTGATATTCAGGTAGATGACGAAGACAGAATTGCGGAAATCAGATTCATGACCTTCGGCTGCGCGGGTGCTATTGCAGCTTCCTCCGCCATGACTGAAATAGCTAAGGGAAAAACTCTTGAAGAGGCTCTCACTATAAGCAACGATCAGATAGTAGCTTTCCTCGGAGGAATGCCGGAGGAGAAGTACCACTGTTCCGTAATGGGGCAGGAAGCCCTTGAGCTGGCAGTAGCAGATTTCCGGCACAGGAGGGACAACACCGCTGAACACCTTAATTCAATTCTCAGAGAGATTCCCGCCAGCCTTGCAGCGGCTCTGTCAGAGGGAAGTATAGATATCGAACACATCCATCCCGCGCGCGTATCGGTCAGGCTTGAAGGGGTAGATGAGGAAGCCGTTATTGCAGTACTCGAAGAAGAACTTCAGAATCGTACCGGAAAAAAAGTGAAAGTCATGGTCATCCGTTGAAAGTGTATCTGGACAATAACGCCACCACAAGAATAGCACCGGAAGTACTGGACGCGATGCTCCCCTTCCTTACAGAGAAGTTCGGAAATCCATCCAGCTTCCATTCCTTTGGAAGCGACCTCATGGAAGAGATTGAAGCCGCGAGGGAGAAGGTTGCCGCCCTCCTTGGCGCCCACGCAGGAGAGATCGTGTTCACATCGGGCGGAACCGAGAGCGACAACATGGCTCTGACCTGCTCGGCATCGATAAATCCTCTGAAACCGGGACTTGTTACATCAACGATAGAACATCCTGCTGTTCTTGAAACGGCAGAGTGTATCAGGAGCCGGGGGCATCCTGTGGGGCTTTCGGAAGTAAACCATGATGGAACCCTCAATATGGATTCTTTCATAAGTTTAATCACCGAGCAGACCGGCCTGGTTTCCATAATGATGGCCAACAACGAAACCGGTGTTATCATGCCTGTTGAGGAAACCGCCCGCATAGCACATGAAAGAGGAGCGCTTTTTCATACTGACGCGGTTCAGGCGGCGGGAAAGATCCCGATTGATGTGAGGTCATCAGGTATAGATATGCTCAGCATTTCCGCGCATAAGCTGCACGGACCCAAGGGTGCTGGAGCCCTTTTCATAAGAGAGGGGATAGATCTTCCTCCCTTCATGCTCGGGGGACACCAGGAAAACGGGCTGCGGGCAGGGACCTACAATACAGCCGGTATAATAGGGCTCGGAGTGGCAGCCTCCCTGGCTGCGGAGCACCTTCTGGAAGAAAAAGGCAGAACAGGTCTGCTGCTTGGAAGGCTCGAAGCCGGTATCCTTGAAAAATGTCCCGGAGCGATTATAGTGAGTGCAGGCGCCCGGAGGCTTCCAAATACAGCAACGGTACTGTTCAGGGGTGTGGAGAGCGAGGCCGTGATGACCCTTCTGGACATCGAGGGTATCTGCGTTTCTTCAGGTTCCGCATGCAGTACCGGGGAAGAAACCTCCAGTTACGTTCTCGCTGCTATGGGCATAGGCGCTGATGACGCCAATACGGCATTGCGGTTCAGTCTGAGCAGATACACAACCGGCAGGGAGATAGACTGCGTGCTGGAAGTTCTTCCACCGATAATTAATAAACTCAGGAAGATCTCACCCTACGCGAACCGTTAGGCTATAAACCAGAACCCGTCCACGCGGCTCCAGCGGAGATACTGAAAGTTTCTCTGCCGTCCAGACCCGCCCTCAGGACTCCAAACATAGATACGCCATCGAAGATGTACAGAACTCCCGAACCGCTGAGGCCGAAATCACCACGGGTGTCACCGTCCATCGCACAGACTATCTGAATATCCTCTGTTACGTAGCTGGCTCCCCCCAGAGAGAAGTCCATATAATCGATAAGCCTCTCTTCGAAAGGATTTCTGCCTCCATTGAGAATGTACGAAGCTGAAGCCTGAAGGCGGAACAGCCTGAATGTTGTGCTGGTAGTTGCGCCAAGTACAAGCTCGGAACCACGATCCCGTCCCTCAAGTCCCGTGGGCAGCCGCAGCCCGCCACGAAGAACAATGGCGGAGCCACCCCGCGCGGTTTCGTAAAGCCAGGCACATCCAGCGGTAACATCTCCGAGCAGCCTGTCTCCCTCTGAATCGTCAATGTAGAAAGGAATTTCTCCCCCGATTTCAAATCCGTTCAGGAGCCCCCAGGTTACGTTCAGGGGAAGAACAAGTTGAGTAGCGGAGGAATTCTTGAGGTCTATGTAATTCAAGCGGCCCTGAACACGCAGGCAGCCCTCCTCCAGAACCGCAGTTCCCGGCAGAAAAACAAAACCACTGAGTCCGCCCTCAGCAGATGTCCCCGCAGCCGGGTCAGCGGCTGCAGACCCGCTCAGCAGAACAGCAGCAACGGCAATAAATACTTTTATCATGTCACTTCCTTATATTCGCCTTGACTTGGCAGTGATTGAAGAGAATCTTCTTTCCGGTTAATAATTGTTCCAATATGAATGTACCAAAGGAAAATAATAGAAAATGAAGTGGAGTGAGATAGGTCTGATAATTCTTGCGTTTGCGGCAGTGGCGGGTTTATTCTCCGTAGTAACTGGCGGGCAGGAAACCATTACAGACGCAGATGAAATTCCTGCGGAGTCAGACCCTCTGATACTTCTTGAGCGTGACCTGTCGCAGATATGCTTCGGTTCGGGATGGAGAAATGTCCCATCGGCATCGACGGATACGATAGTGAAGTCCATGGACCTGCTTGATACAATTTCTATTCACAGGGCCAATCTTCACATAACCAGAACCCTTCGCTATCATGATTTTGGTCATGTTGTAACATATCTTGTGCCGGATAAAGGCCTTTCGTTTCTCTGTCACACGCCTGACGGAGACCCTA
>QNDS01000309.1 GCA_003644925.1 Candidatus Fermentibacterota bacterium | reverse complement strand
GTTTCTGACTAAGCATGGGTAAACTTATATGGCCGGATAGAAAGCGCAGGGCATTGAGTTCATCGGGGTTGGATTGCCATTTTTTATTGCTTTCTATATGAATGGCGTACTGGTCTTCAGAGTAATGTTTGGCAAAATATGCGTTGACAGTGGAGCCGGCCGCTTTGGCGATGTGCATGAACAGGAGTTTGCGCCCGGCGACCGAAGTTGATGTGGACTCAGCGGTTGATCTGGCTTTTCCTATTCCAAACCTGCTAAGAAACGAGGATATTTTTGTCATTCGCTCGTTGCCAGGCTGAAATCTTCATGTTTAATAGTCAGTTGAAGATTGTAATATGGATCACCGCTTTCCAGCACACTGGCGTGTCGCTTTAGCATGTATTCTGATTCCTTGTTAAAACGATCTTCCTGTTCTGCGGTAACTTCGTAGCCACGTGAAACCGACTCGTGGTGGTAGGCTTCACAGTAAGGTGTGAAGACATTTAAATAACCCTTTTCGCGTATGCGCAGGCAGAAATCCACATCATTGAATGCGATTTTAAGGTTATCAGCATCCAGACCGCCAAGTTTGTCATAGAGTTCTCTTTTCACCATAAAGCAGGCGCCGGTTAGTGCGCTCATATTTTGTACCATATGAGGTCGTGAGAAATAGCCATGGTTTGTCGCATGCAGGTATTTGTGTGAATGGCCTGCAATGCCACCTATACCAATGATAATACCCGCATGCTGAACCCGGTCATTGGGGTAGTACAGCTTACCGCCGACCACACCCACATCCTTACGTTGCGAGAATTCCAGCAGGCTTTCGATCCAGTCTGTGCTGATAATCTCAATGTCGTTGTTAAGCAGCAATATATGCTCGCCTTTTGCGCGTGTGCGCACGGCATGGTTATTGATCCCGGCAAAATTGAAGGGCATATTGTGCTCATAGAACGAAACCCGTGTGTCCAGGGCTTTCAGTCGCTCCATTTCTGTGAAGGTTGGTTTTTCTTCACTGTTGTTGCTAATGCCGATTATTTCAAAATTCTGGTAGGTGGATTTATCCAGGATGGACTCAAAGCACATTTTGAGCAGTTCCGGCTTGTCCTTGAATGGGGTGATGATGCTGACCAGTGGATTATTCTCAATGGCATATTTTACCCGGTAGACGTTAGGGAATTTGCCGGTCAGGACTTGTGCGTTCAGGTGTCTTCTTTGCACAGCAAGCGCCAGGGCTTCGGCTCCTGCATCCCGGGCGTAGGATTTATCGTCAATACTTGCGGCGGTAGAACCCTTAATCCTGCGCCAGTGGTACAACACTTTGGAAATGTGCGTGACTTTATTGGTATGTTCGAGGACTTGCAGGTATAAATCATAGTCCTGTGCACCTTCCAGTCCAACCGTGAAGCCGCCGACCCTATCAATTAGTGATTTCTTGATGATGCCGAAGTGGCTGAGGTAATTCTGGCTGAGAAACATATCCGGTGAATAATCCGGTTTGAAGTGCGGTTCTCTAAAAGTACCATCCTTGTTGATTTTATCTTCATCGGAGTAGATGAATTCCGCATTTGTCTCGTTGATGGCTTTGACCACTTCGTAAAGGGCGTCCGGTGTTAGTTCATCGTCATGGTCCATCAGTGCGATGTATTCGCCACTGGACATGGCCAGTGACTGGTTGGATGTAGCGGATATTCCCTGGTTCCTGGGCAGGTAACTTATTCTGATCTTCGGGTTTTTGATTGATTCGAGAAAATCAATGGTGTCTTGATTGCTGCTGTGATCGTCGGCAATACACAACTCCCAATTGTCATACCATTGGTCTTCGATAGATTGTAGTGCCAGTCTGAGCCATTTCGGATCTACATTGAAGACCGGCATGATGATGGAGATTAAGGGCTTAAAGTGGAAGTTCCGCAGGCAATTTTCGATGTTTTTGCTTAAAACCGGCGTGCTGTAGTCGTAGTGAGTGACTGGTTTGTGATTTGTGCTGGAATTCGTAGCCAGGAATACAGTGCGACCGTGCTTAATCGATGCATATCGCGCATCGTCAAGATATAGGAAAACTCGTGTAAGGAGTTTATTGCGGGCGAGGGTGGTTCTCAGCTTTTGTGGTAGCAGGGTGACTAAGTGATGGATAATTCTACGTAAACGGATGGAGAGGTTTTGGACGATTCCGTTCATTTGATGCTTTACCAATTCTTAGTGCTTTTATGAAGTTCCAACGATACATCAAATGGGCAATGGATTATTATAGATTGTATAAGACATACACTTTCAGTCACACATTTATCGGGGGTTTTTCAACTAATGAGTATTACGGCTAGCTACTGACATGCAAATTGTTGTCTTGGGAATGCACCGTTCTGGAACATCTGCGCTTTGCGGTTTACTGAATTTGGCTGGTGTCTACTTTGGACACGAGGGCGAATTCATCCAGGCTAACGAAGAAAACCCAAAGGGGTTCTGGGAACGTAAAGACGTCCGCCATCTGAATGATAAAATTTTGTATGCACTGGGTTGTGACTGGAGTGAGATTTCACAACTTGAGAAAGCAAACCTGACTGCTGAAATACAGAGTTCATTCCAGGCTGAGGCTAAATCTATTGTTGATAAAATGCAGGAAGTTACTCCTACTGGGGTAATAGGCCTAAAGGAACCCAGGTTTTGCCTGTTAATGGACTTTTGGTCAAGTGTACTGTGCCCTGAAAGGTTTTATATTTTGCTTCAGCGTAATCCAGAAGAGATTGCGATCAGCCTTAAGACCAGGAACAACATCCCGGTCGAGGTAGCAAATTACCTGACTGAAAAATATTTAGGCAATGCTATTAGTGCTGTGCAGATGGAGTCTTGCCATATCGTCTCCTTTGCCCAAATGATCAGCAATCCGAACTCAGTACTCAAAGCAGTCATCGATTCATTCGAGAAGTCTACGGGTATCAGGCTGAAAAGTCCTAAGCGTAAAGATGTTGAAAGCTTCATTTCCTCACGCTTGTACCGGTCGAAGTCAAAAGGAAAGCCTTACTCAGCCAGCGATCAATTACTAAACTGGAATAAAGCGTTGAGCAAAGGCAATCTTCCAGAGCTGAAGTCGTTTCATCAAAAAGTGCCTGGTCATGTGTTGTCTTATGAACATGCAAATAGGTTTTCTGAATTTATAAAGGTTGATGTACGTTTCAGGAGACTTGAGAAAGACTATTTTTCCGTTAAGGAAAAGCTCACAAATAAGCATAAATTAGAACAAGTTGTCTTGCAGCGTGACGCACAGGTTGCAGACCTGGAGCAAGTTGCCTTGCAGCGTGACGCACAGGTCGCAGACCTGGAACAAGTCACCTTGCAGCGCGACGCACAGGTCGCAGACCTGGAAAAAGTGGCCTTGCAGCGTGACGCACAGGTCGCAGACCTGGAAAAAGGGGCCTTGCGGCGTGACGCACAGGTTGCAGACCTGGAACAAGTCGCCTTGCAGCGTGACGCACAGGTTGCAGACCTGGAGCAAGTGGCCTTGCAGCGTGACGCACAGGTTGCAGACCTGGAACAAGCGGCCCAGCAGCGTGACGCACAGGTTGCAGACCTGGAGCAAGCGGCCTTGCAGCGTGACGCACAGGTTGCAGACCTGGAAAAAGCGGCCTTGCAGCGTGACGCACAGGTTGCAGACCTGGAAAAAGCGGCCCAGCAGCGTGACGCACAGGTTGCAGACCTGGAAAAAGTGGCCTTGCAGCGTGACGCACAGGT
>QNDS01000308.1 GCA_003644925.1 Candidatus Fermentibacterota bacterium | reverse complement strand
GTGGGCGGAATTCTTCTCGGTGTGGGTAACATCTGCCTGTTCATTGTTCTGAAGCCCTGGGGTGCTTCTGGGGGAGTCAAGAACTGGGGAGATAACCTGTTCAACCTGATGGGCGGGGATTTCGCCAATATGGGAGCGATTAATCTATTCCCATATTCAGTTCTTTGTATTTTATTGATAATGGGCGCTTTTGCAGGAGCCCTTTTCTCCAGACAGTTCGCGCTCAGGTTTCCTCCAATAGGAGAGCTATTTAAAGGACTGTTCGGAGGCCTTCTAATGGGACTTGGAGCTGTCCTGGGTGTATCCTGTACAATCGGTGGATTTTTTAGTGGTTGGCCCGCACTTTCAATGGGCGCTGTCGTTTTTACAATTGGTTTGGTAGCAGGCACATGGCTTGCTGTTAAGTACCTTCTTTTCGAAGTCAATAAATTTCCAAAACTTAGCAGCGGAAAAACCTTATCAATCCTGACCGCAGGTAAGGGCAGAGGATCCTGGCAGCCGATCTTCGGAGTAGTTGTAGTTGTTACAGGTTTGATTATAGCCTTCAGATACACCGGCAGCAGCAGTGTACTGGCCTGGTATGCAGCTATTGGTCTTTACTTCGGTCTTGTCTGTCAGCGTTCACGTTTCTGCGTTGTCCGGGCATTGCGTGAGCCGTTCATGTCAGGCAGCTCTAAGCCTGCACTCGCTGTTATGGCGGGGATTCTTGTCTCGATGTTCGGGTTTGTCGTAATCAAGTTCATGGGTATCAGGGGCGAAATGATGTGGGTATGGCCGCACTTCTGGGTGCCTGCAATCATTGGAGGAACTATCTTCGGGTTCGGAATGACCATTGCCGGAGGATGCACCGTTGGTTCGCTCTGGCGTGCCGGTGAGGGACATATCAAACTCTGGGCCTCCATAGTCGGTATGATGGTTGCAATGCCCTTTACGGCGAAGTTCATTAAACCCGCTTTCTTCAATGCACTGCCTGACAGCATGAAGCAGATGTTTTTCCTGCCGGAAAAAATCGGATACGGACCCGCCGTTGGTGTTTTCCTGGCAATCATGCTTCTATGGTATCTATTCGTGAAATGGAATGAGCGTACAGGTAAGTTCTCTGCGTACTAAAGGAAACAACTGAACTGACCGAATTGACCTGATAAATGACAGGGGCAGGAGCATTCCCGCCTCTGTCATTAAATATCACATCCCGCATTCTTGACCCGGAGGATAACTCTCGATATCAGTTGGATTGAGAGAGGGAGGTGAAATGCCAAAATATCAGGGGAAGTGCCCCAGCCTGCGAGAAGCGGATCTCTATACCGGATGCCCGTTTAACTGTGTTTATTGTATAGCTTCTACGAAACATTCGGAGGAAATCAGACCAACAGGCCAGGAACAGAAGATCTTTGCGAACCCCGCATCGGATGTTCCGCTTTACCTCTCCCCATGGACCGATCCATACCCCCCATGCGAAAATAAGCATTTCAGAACTGGCTCCGTAGTTCAATATCTGTCCAGGACTGGTCAACCATTTTATGTTGTCACCCGAAGCCTTCTGGTGCGAAGAGATATCGAGTTAATAAGGGATAGCAACAGATCCTTCGTGGCCATTTCACTTAACACTCTTGATTGCAGCATCACGGATTTACTTGAACCCAGCGCTCCCCGGGCCGACGAGAGGGCTGCGATGATTCAGGAACTGGTTGGAATCAAAGGGCTCAGAACCGTCGTAAGAATTGACCCGATTTTGCCCGGTATCACGGACGGGGAGAGATTGTCGGAGCTTCTGAGCTGGGTACTCAGGATAAAGCCCTTCGCTATAGGGGTGGAAACACTTAGAATAGACAAAATCATTGCATCAAAGATGAAAAAGGCGCTTCCGGAGGGAATGTACAATCGTATGATGGAGTATTATCCCAGGCCGGGTGAGGTTCCGGTTCATCCTGCAGCGGAATGGCGGCTTAAGCTTTTCAGAAGGGTTGCATCGCTGTTTGATAAAACGGATATCAGGGCATGTTTCTGCCGCGCGACCCTGTCCGGGCAGATCACACCATGGGATTGCAGGGGAGGATACTGATGGTGACCTCCCTCTACCTGCTGCCTACAGGTGAGTGTAATTGTGTCTGCACATACTGCTATTGTCTGTCGGAGGGAAAGCGTGGTGACCCTGATCTGTTCTTAAGGATAGTGGAATCATTCACGGATCATATCCTCAGTTCCAATCCCCGTTCCAGACCTCAGATAAGGTTTACTGGAGGGGAGCCATGGATGGAGAAGAAGCTGTTGCCTGAGGTTATTGAACTATTCTTCCGGAAGGTTCCGGAAGGCTTGGTGGTAGTCAACACAAACGGCATTCTCCTCCCAGAAGACAGTCTCAGGGTTTGGAGGGGCGATGAAAGATTGATTCATGTTATCTCACTTGACGGTCCTGCGGCTCTTCACAACTCAAGGCGGAAGAGCAAGGACGGACGTGGAACCTTTCATGAAGTGATCAAAGGTGTGGAAATGCTTTTGGATCTGGATCTGCCTGTTTATCTGAATGCGGTGCTGGATACCGAGAGTTCCGGACATCTTTCCGAGCTGATGCATTTTATCTCCTCTGAACTTGGTCTGGATGAACTTTCCATATCCCTCCTTCATGTGGATACAGATCCACTCTCTCCTGAGGATCGGTACAGTCTTCTGAAAAATGCCTATTCGGAAGCATCTTCCAGATCAATTCGCCTCGGAGGGCATCACAGGCTTCTTCTGGGATCCTGGATCCCTGAACTCAGGTGTAATGCCGGCAGCGCAACTGCACTGGTCGATCCTGAGGGAATGGTTCATGCCTGCCAGAGATTCGTTGGACGAGTGAACCCCGATTGCATGTGGACTGATGATTTCGACTGGAATGGATTCAACTCCGGGCAGCAATGTGGACCGGTATGCGGCGGTAATGATGAGCAGATTGTCGGGAGGAAGCTTTACGAGTTGTACAGCAAGGAGTACCCGGAGTACCTGCAATCCCATAACCTCGACAGGATCCTGTTCGGGGTATTGGCGTGAAGCTCTTTCGGCCCTCTTTTGATCTGCGTGATAAATACATTCTGATAATGGGACTGGGCACGAAGGATGGCGGAGTGGGAGCCGCCCTCTTCGCCCGTGGTCGGGGCGCCAGAGTGACAGTAACCGATCTTCAGGATGAATCCGTTCTAGGTAATGCCATTGCTGAGCTGGCAGGTCTGGATATCGGGTTCGCACTTGGTGGACACAGAATCGAGGATTTCAAATCAGCTGATCTTGTGATCAGGAATCCCGGTATTAAACGCAGCAACAAATATCTGGTTGCAGCCTCAGATGCAGGTGCAGCTGTCGAAAGTCCGATAGGACTGTTCTGTGAGTTAGCAAACAGACCCTGGATCGGAATTACAGGGACCAAGGGAAAAAGCTTTACCACGCACCTTGTCAGCCATTTACTCCGTTCTGCCGGAGTGAAGACTGTGGCAGCCGGGAACAACTGTGTCTCACCGCTGCGGTTCGTTGATGATGATTCGATCTACCCTGTTCTCGAACTCTCCTCCTGGCAGCTTTCGGAGATGAACCTTCATGAAATATCGCCACATATAGGGTGCTGGCTGAATTTCTTCGCCGATCATATGAACTGGTACAATTCCATGGATGACTACAGGTCGGATAAAGAGTCCATCCTGAGGCACCAGAACCCCGATGACGTTATTGTCCTGCCTTTTGAC
>QNDS01000307.1 GCA_003644925.1 Candidatus Fermentibacterota bacterium | reverse complement strand
CATCCCTGCCGCTACGCCCAAGGTCTGTCCTGCTGTGCCGGAATAAAAGACTGCCCCATTAAGCGAAAAAACATTTTGCTTATTAGTAGAGTAGAATACCGCCGCCATCCCGGAACCCGCTACAGAGGAACCATCAACGGCCAACCCCATAAATACTTCTTCATTAGTAGTACCCCCATTCTCCCCCAATACAACAGAAGCCTCTAATTTATATACCCCGTCTGCGCCTAGAGTGAATAATCCTGTATCCTTATTTACCGTTATCGATGTTTGCCCTTGAAGCGCAGCAGTCGCCCAATCCCCTACTATCGCGCTGGTAGTAGATACAGCTAAGTCGCCGCTATTTGATGCCCCGAACATATAAGCACTTGCCGACAATGCTTCAACCAAAACTGGAACTGTCATCTGCTGATTCTTTAACGCCGGGTTTGCCTCCGCCGTATCGACCAACTGGAGAATATGAGTGCTTAAAAGCACCGGGGCATTAGGCATTGCTGAAATCTTACTCATCCTATAATCTCCAACTGTAAAGTGACGTCCCACCAAAGCGCTGACCCGAATGGAATATAAGACGGGGGAGCCTTGAACCGATAGATGGCGACTACCGGGACAGCAGGGGTGCTGACGGTATGATCAATCCATTCAAAGGAATCGACCCGGGAAAGGTCTGTTTTATAGAAAGCATTCAACACTTTCTGATCTACATCGTCGAGGAAGAAGTGCATCCCAATATCGCGGATCGCAAACGTTGTGCGCTGCCGGAGCTTCGGTGGACCGTAGCCCATAGGGGAACGGATGACGTTCTCCCGTTCTACATTTGTGTACCCTCGGGGCTCCGGGGCTTGAGGTAACGATACAGGCCAAGGTAACATTAGCGTACAGCACTCCTCTGTCTGGTCCCACGGGAACCGTCGATAGTCCGACCTATCACGCCGTTGCTCGATATATCCTGAGCGACAGCGGAGAGGATAACCTTAAGAAACTGAGATCCATCTGGGCGGCGTCCGCTCTCTACTTCAGCATCCGCCGGTGCCCCGTTATTAACGATTTGCACATCGAGATTACCGCTAGACCGGGTACCACTACCCGCGCCGACGGGATCGACCGTTACCCGCTCCCCGGGGGTGGCTCTAAGCGTGACTAGCTGGTTATCTCCGGAACCCGACCCAGGAACCTTAAACGTACCGCCGCTGGCGAACGGCCCAGCGTAGGTCGAGCTAGGGAACATGGAACCGACCCCTTGTCCACCGGAGCTAGATGCAGTCCCGACCGCCGCGCTTGTAGCGCCCCCAAAGAACCCCCCGAACGCGCTTGCTAGCCCCCCGGCGATCTGTTCTACCACGAGCTTCTGGATAGCAATCCTGAGAAGCCCCTCTATAATATCGTCTACTAGGTCAGCAAACTCAAGCTTACCTGTCTTAGCGAATTTTACGACCGCATCCTCGGCACCCTGGAACGTACCGACGATAATATCATTCATCTCAGTGAATATATCGGCGGCGGAATCCCGGACTTGCTCAAAGCCCTCCATCGCGGCGAGCTTGAACTGTTCTGTCGTTGAGAGTAGATGGACGTACTCAAGGTTTAACTGCTTAGTGGCTTCAACAGCAGCGGGGCTACCTTCCGCATGGAGCCGGTAAATCTCCTCCAATGCGATCTTATACTTCTCAGCATCAGTGGCTAGCTCGTCGAGGGACTTGCGCTGTTCCGCAAGGTGCTTGTTCTCTTGCTTTAGTCGTTCCCCTCCAACTTCCGACGAAACGTAAGTAGTGAACTCACGTTGCCCCGGCTCCAGACCATTCTTCCGGGCGGTTACTGAGGCAGCGCGTTCAGTCTCCATCAGCGCCATCTTATTCGTGAGTTCAGTTAAGTCCCGGGCTCCGTCTTTCCAAGCCTGGTTAATCTTAAGTTGAGTTTGGAGCCCCAGGTCAGACTTCTCCTGAGCATCCTCTTGTTTGATTATCGCATCCCAGGCTTTCTCAAACTCTTTGAGTTCCTTCCGCTCAGCAGACAGTGCGTCGCGCCGCGCTTTAGAAGCAGCAGCATTGATTTTGGTGTACCCAAGCGCTGAAGCAGCCGCCTTATTATAACGATCCACGAGTTGGGTAAGTAGTTCCCCAAACTCTTCTGTGGAGGTGATGACCCCTTTCTCTACTGCGTCATTCAAGACCGCTAAGGACATCTGGTAAGCTTGAGTGGCCTTGAACAGAGGGTTAAGCTCATCCCGGAGTCCCTGGAGCGCGGTCTTTGCTTTCGTGAACGCCAACGCCTGATCCACTGTTCGTCCGGAGAGCCCCGCCATGGCTCTCGCCGTTTGCTCAAGCTCCACCCGATAGCCGGAGTATTCTAATATGAGGTCGCGCACGACTTGGATCTGATGTCGATCCATATCGGAGGTATCTTCCATCTGACGCTGGAGTCCTCTCAGCGCTTGATCGACCCGCCCCAACTCCGCTACCGCGACTCCTAATGAGATTTTATCCAGGTCATCATAGAGCCGGACAAACCCTAACATGTGAACCTGGAAGTTATCTATGGCGATACCCGCTAACATAATAGTCGCGGTGAGCCCATTTAATAAGAAAGTACCCGTATCAAATATTCCCTGGATCGCATTACCCGCAGACCCGTTAGCAAGGACTGAAAGGAAGTCAAACCATGCGTTCTTTAAGGAGTTAATAGAGCCGAGCATACTATCTGCTGCTTTGAGGGCTTCCTCCCCGTATATTTTCTCCAGAGCAGCAGCCATCGCCGGGAGGAGGTCTTCAGCGACTACCTGACCTTGTTCCAACATCTTACCGAGGCGTTGTGTCGTTACCCCCAAGGCGTCCGCCGCGATCCGTAACGCGCCGGGGAGCCGTTCGCCCAATTGTCCGCGTAGCTCCTCCGCCTGAACCGTTCCTTTCGATACCATCTGTACCAAAGCCCGGAAAATACCCTCTGTTTCTGAGGAGGATAACCGGAGCGCAACTGCCGCTTTCGAGAAGCCTGCGAATATATCCTCAGACTTTGCCTCCAACGTCGTGTTCTGCGTCGAGGCGATGAACTTAGAATACTGTACCGCGAGTTCCTTATATACAAGACCCAGGCTATTTGCTGTTTCCTTTACGAACTCAAGCCCCATCTTCGCTTGAAGGAGGGAGCCCGTGGAGGCCTTGAGGGTCGCCTCCATCTTATCGACCGCGAGAGCCGCATCGACGATCCCGGTTGTGAAAGCATAGATAGCCCGGATAGCCATCGCCGCGATAAAGGTCTTCAGAATAAACTTGGCTCGCTCCCATATCTTACTCAGGGAAAGCTGCGCCATCGCGCTCCGGCGGGTTGCTAGTACCTGGTCCTCAATCCCCATCGTTACCCGACGGAGTTGTTCAGTATACTGTTTAGCGGTAATGATGTTACGCCGACGCGCTTCTGATAGAATCTTCTCAGCCGCCGCCACCCGTTGGGTCACTCGTTCCGTCGCATCGTACCGGGCGATAAGGCGTTTGTACGCTCTGTCTGCCGAGGCTAGTTGTTTATCCTCGATAACCCGGGCTTGCTTAACAGCCTTGAGGGTTTCGACAGTCTTTCGACCTTCTGCGTTTGCTTGTTTTGCGGAAGATGTTGCTCGCTTATTCGCCTCGGCGTTCTTGTCTATCGCCGTATCAACTTCCATGTATCCCCGAGCGATCTCATCGAGCGTCGCGGATGCGTCATCGATCAGGGTATAAATCTGGGTGATCTTATTCGTAGCCATT
>QNDS01000306.1 GCA_003644925.1 Candidatus Fermentibacterota bacterium | reverse complement strand
TCCATTTTTCATAGTAGGGGCGAATCTTGTATTCGCCCTAATCGGGGCGATCACAAGGATCGCCCCTACGAAAAAATAATATAATCACAGCCCGAAAGTTCGCACCGAAGGTGCGCTAAGTTCATTTGTTAATTGCTACAGGCGGCCAAAGGAAAAAGAATTGTAAAAAACTTGTTAATTCAGTATTGCCCCAATAAAAAGACAGTGGTATAGGAAAGTACATTTTTTACATTAAATCTAATAATATGTATTATAACAATAGCTAAGGAGCGACACGAATGAAAGACGAAAATGGACTATATTATCATCCTTTCCCTCAAAATAAAAAAGTCCGTATGTATGTAAGTGGATCAGAAGGCAATATGTATTTCAGGCTCTGGAATTCAGACGACACTGATCTCTGGACAGATCACAAATGGGTGCCTTATGATGCGATCAAACAGGCTGCACGCATGTATAAAGGGAAAGACTTTGATCCAAACAGTGCTTACGATATAGAAATAGCAAAAGAACTGATTAAGGGAGATACAGATTAAATTCTACCAACCCCCTGGGCAATCCCAGCCATGATCGCCGAATTTCTGGCGACACTGCAAAAGATGCTGGTTGCGTTTCTTTAAAAGCTCTGCCTGAAGCATGGCAACCTCATCGGAAAGTTTATTAATCCTGTCTTTATCCATTTCCGGCTGTGCCCATAATGTCCTCAGTTCAACACGTTGTGCGGCCAGCTTCATTCTTAAATCCATGGTATCCATCATATGAGCGGCCCGCATTTTCTGCCATTTCTCCCGCTGTTCTGGTTTCATTGACCGTAATGCTCTTGGTTTATAGCCTTGGCCCATCATATGACCACCACCCATACCATAACCCTGACCGTCCATCATATGGTAACCATATCCGTAATCACAAGCGGGTTCTTTTTTCTCCTCACAAAAGGCATGTGAAGCCATAAAAACCGCCAGCCCAATAATGACAACCACCATTAATAATTTTTTCATCTTGTTTTCCTCCTTTTTAACACCCGGCACGATCTCTAAGACCGACGTGGCAGGCACAAATTGCACAGACAGTGCATAAATAATTCACGATCATTTCAGAGTCAAGACAATATATTTCAATTCCTGAACCCTCTCTTTATCAGATTTCCGATCACCAGTACTTCCGATCGTATTCTCTGTACATTCGGTACATCTGCCAGCCAAATTTCATGCCGCCCAGCACGAACTTGATGTGGTCATGCAACGGCAGCTTCACTTTGTTGACCTTTGCCGGAATCTTTGCTGCACCCAATGCGTAAAGGATGGAGAAGTAGCGATAAAACTTCTTCAATGGAAGTTTGGTTGGAAGAATCGTGTGCAGACAATCGTAGTAAAGACAGGGGTCGTCGCAGATGAATTTGTCTTGGAATTCCTTGAACTCCTGTGTGCCCGGCGGCGGTGAATAGACAGTGAACGCGAATTCAGCCGGCGCCATTTCCTTGATCGCTAGTTGGACGGTCAAAAAGTCTTTCTCCTCGAAATCCGGATTCACCATCAGGGCGGCATGAATGTTGAGATTTAATTTCCGCAGGATTTCACGGGCTTCCCTGTTCTGGGACGCTGTCGCTTTTTTATTGTAGGCGTTGAGATTATTATCTTCCAGTGATTCGAAACCGATGTAGACAAGCTCCAGGCCGGCCTTCTTCCACAGATCGAACAGCTCAGGATGTTTACACACCGTGTCGCTGCGGGCCCAGCAGATGTACTTCTTCTTGATGCCGCGTTCGAGCAGCATCTCAGCCATCTGCTGCATCCGCTTGGTATTGATAAAAGTCTCGTCATCGACAAAGTATATATACTTCTGCGGTAGGGAGGCAATCTCTTCGACCACATCCTCGACCTTACGCTGGAGGTACTTGCCTTTGGCCAGGAAGTGGACCACGCAGAAGCTGCAACGGTTTGGACACCCAACGCTGGTGCGCACACAGGCGATTTCAGGAAACAGGGTGTCTATCTTCTCGCCCGGTTGGCCGTAGCAGATGCAGAAGTACTTCGACATGTCGACCAGTTCGCGGCGCGGTTTGGTGTTGATGCCATCCAAATGCAGCGCAGGCGGCGACTTCAGCGCCAGTTTGTCGAAGTTCGGCGACGCCGTGGGCAAAATCCAATCAGACTCCGGCAGCGACTCATTCTTCTCTATAGCAGCGATCACAACCTTCATGGCGGACACACCGTCGCCGCGAACGATGAAGTCGAAGATGTCCGGGTACTTGCAGTCGGTCGGCATGCTGGAAGCATGAACCCCTCCCATGCACGTTATAGCATTTGGCAGGAGTTCCCTGGTAATTGCCGCCAGTTCGCGATTTGTGCGGAACTGACTGGAGAAACCCCCGAAACCAACCAGGTTCGGCTGGTATTCGTGCAAAACACGCTTGAATGCATCAATAGGTTTATTTTCAACTGCCAAGTCACAGATCCTCACGTCATGCGGGTGGTGAATGGCACCGGCAATGAGTTCCTGAGCATAGGGCTCCAGTCGCAACATCGACTGAAGCCACTGCGAAGTCGGCAAAAAAACATGTGGTCTTACCAGTAGTACTTTCAGATTCATGTCAGCACTCTTCCTGTTTTGACCGAGCCCTTAGTTCAAGGGGCAGCCTATATAAAAATAAAATATATACAAAAAAGAATTAAATTGCAAGGATATCAGAAAGCGAGAAGCAGGTTAATGGTGCCACAAATTTAGCCATCTTTTGCGCTACCGATAATTGTTACCTCAACTTTCCTTCTCCTGCCTTTATTATCATGATTGATCACCACAACCTGCTGCCATGTGCCTGTGGTTAATCTGCCATTTCTGACCGGCAAAGCAATCGATGGCCCCAGCAAGGCGGCCTGAACATGACTATGACCGTTTCCATCGTGCCATGCCTTTTCATGCTCATATTCCAGATCAGGAGGAGCAATCCTGTTAATAGCGCGGATTAAATCTTCCACCACTCCTGGCTCAAATTCAATTGTGGTTACAGAACCGGTTGATCCAACAACTGTGGCATTTAATGTCCCGTTTACGATTTTGGATTTTTTAATCAGTCTTTGAAGTTCATGGCTTATGTCAACAATATCAATTCCTGTTTTTAACTGAACATTTACCTGATCAAAATATATCGTTGAAATACTCATAAATTTACCCCTCAAATTTTTACTAACCCGTATTTCACAAGCTGAGTTTGCCGCAGGCGCAAGGCACAGGACATGAAGCTGTGGTATTTCACCGCAAGTGGCCTGTAACACAGCGGATGCGGTGAAATCGGCTTGTGAAATACGGATTATATTCCCCTGCCAAGTGGAAATATAGTCGTCGGTTTTTTTGGCTTAAAATTAATCACTATAATCCCTGACACAACAAGTAACAAGGCTATTATGATATTAAAGGTAATGGGTTCATTAAGAACTATTCCACCCAGCATAACTCCGGCTATGGGCATAATGAAAACAAAAGAATGAAGTGCTGTAGCTCCATATTTCTGAAGCATCTTATTCCAGGCCACAAAAGCAAAAGCAGCAGTAACAAGGCTTTGATATAACAGAGACCCAAGAATTTTTAAATCAACATATGTTATTATACTGGTGTCCCACAGAAAAGCCCCAATAAAAAAGAAAGGGACAGAAAAAATCATGGGATAGAGTACAATATGAAATGCTTCAAAACTATCTATTATTCTTTTAACATAAACAATGTTGCATGCCCATAAAAAGGCAACTGCAAGAATAATGAGATCCCCGCTTCT
>QNDS01000305.1 GCA_003644925.1 Candidatus Fermentibacterota bacterium | reverse complement strand
TTGTGAACCCCCGGGCTGGTAACGGTAAACACCGCCGTTGTAATCGCAAATCCAGAAATCCGTGCCGTCATGAGCCATTCCCCGACCAGCCGATCCGGAAGGATCAGTCTCGGTGAACCATGTGCTCAGATCGTAGCTGCAGAAATTATCGCTAACCCCCCAGTCACTGGTAACCCAGAGTGGAGTGGTTGCTTCGTCATCGTACGCGACACCAAAGCACGTGTCGTTTACCGGATCAAGTGTACACGAAACTGGACCGGTTGCTCCGGTGGTGGGATCCAGAGAGCCAAGCATGTCATCAGTCGCATTGGAGAATATGATGTAAGTGCTGCTGCCATCGTCCCAGCAATCGATGCCCAGGACCTGGCTGGCCCAGGTGATCTGCCAGTCCTGCAGGAAGGTTAGAGTTATGTCGTCAGAACCAGCAGATTGCTGATTCTCCGATATCTGGTATATGCAACCCTCGTCATCCGCTGCGAAGGCAAAGCCCAGTACGATGAACAATAAAATCGAAAATAGTTTCATACTATCCTCCCTGGTTAGTGTTTGACAAATTAATATATGCAGTTTTTGCATAGGATGCCAATTTGCATTGTCATTATACGCAGGTCAGAGCTATGGGCGCTGTATTCATCAGATATGAAGAGGGCAGGAAACCGCTTGCAGGGCACATAAAAGACGGTGACAGCTAGGAACAAACCCTCGAGATGGTGGATTTCTCCCTGGTAAACCTTTAATCATTCAGAGGTAAAATACCGCGAGAGATTAATGTATTATACATCTCATGTGCAACAAGCATGTTCCCTTCAGCGGTCAGATGAACTCCCGTGAAATCAGTATAGATTTGAAAATCAACATCGTCGAAAATCGCTGTTAGATTATACACTTTTGACTCTCTGTCAGTCATAGATTCAAACCAATCATAGCTCTTTATGAGGATAGGTTTCCAGGCAGAATCGGCTCCAACGGCAAAGAATCTACTCTCGCCTATTGCAAAAGAAATTTCTTCATCTGTAAGTGTTTTTGACCCGGTCCATACTGACGGTTGTATAAAGAACAGCACATCGAATGCATACTGTTCTGAAAGATGTTCTATAAAATCATAGTTCTCGAACATAATGCGAGCTACATTAAAAGAGAGAGTATCAGTATCTGCCCCTAATGTCAGATAATTAACAACTTCAGGCTGATTTCCAACATCTCCCCACCCCCCCGAGCCAGCGAGGGACAGAAGAGTGCTGAAATTAGACCGGTGAAACAGTTGTAGTAACGGGTGCGGCAAAGTAGATTCAAGTCCCAAATCCTCCAGTCTTGACTCAACTCTAGCTCTGACAAGAGGATAATTCTGATGAGTTCCCGGAATGCCGGATTCGTAAGCTGCGGCAACATCGTTCATCCCATCCAGAAAGAGAACCAGATCAGGAACGTTACCGCCACGAAGCTGAAAGCAGAGCTCTATCATCTCCTGAGTTGATACATATCCAAGCTGCCCGAAGTTTCTTACATCGACAGGGCCACTTACTGAAGACTGCAGAAGCTCACATAGATAGGATGGTATAGTTGATGAGTCGGGAACCCCCGTACCCCAGACTGTCGATCCGCCAAACACAAAAACCTTGTACGCGTTTGAATCTGAGTTAGAGACTGGTGTGATTCTGAAACCATCAGGGCCGATCTCATCCTCAAAGTACAGTGAAGTATCAGCTCTCCAGACTACATAGGGTTCGTACCTGCCCCAGCTCATTCTCTCCTCTGAGCTTGCAGATTGAAGACCAGCTTCCATTTTAAGGTCAAGGATCTGGATATGTTCAGGGTTCCAGAGTTTAACAATGAACAAACTGGCCAGATCCAGAAGTATTAGAACTACTGCAGTATTCAGCAGCAGCAGCGCAAAACCCTTATAGAAAACTGGAAACCTGCGGCCTGCAATTCCTCCGAGGATAAGCACAAAACCAATCAGAACAATAACAAGCTGATTCCAGCTGAATCCTTCGCTGATACTAAATCCGAGGAGGTTGGATACCAGCGCTATAAACACAAGAACTGAGCCAATAATGATAGATATACGCTTTAGAAAAGAAACAGTTTTTTCTGTAAACTCAGTTTTTCCCATATCACTTCCTTAGGTTTAAGATTAGGCAGGGATTGAATGAGTTATTCTTCGCTCATTATATGATAGATATTCTAAGCATTCTCAACAATACTGTCTATTACAGAGGATAGGTGAGCCGGAATGGCGAGTATTGCACTGCTTCGGTGTGAATCCGCTTAAGAGAATTGTTCTGTAGAACCCATCATCGTTTCATTCAAAAGCTGCTTGAGCTTGTCTGAGAACCTTGTGCATACTACGTTCTTCGGCAGGATGATGCTCCTGAGATAGAAGTCGGTTAGGAACTCAGCAATCGGGCCTCATGGGTGAGGTTTGCACCAATGTGGGGGTTTCGTGGAGATCAGAGGGTTTCTTCATTGACGACGGAGGAGTTCAGGTAGTATGGTCAATTTCAGGCATGAATCGGAGGTTTATCGGGACGAATTGACTGCTTCACGGGCAGGTCCCGGGATGGAGGTAATTATATGTATCCATTCTATTTCCTTGGAATAAGCGTTGTAATGGGGATTCTTCAGATTCTCATCTGGCACGTGAATGTCATCAACGCTTTTCTATCCGCTTTCATCCTCAGCAATATCGGTCTGCAGGGCCTTTTTGCGTTCATTGGTCATTTCTTCAAGGCAGACGAGATTGCCAGAGGGATAGGATGGCCAGTCGGGAGTCCTTTTCAAAGGGAGATCGCTTTCGCAAATCTTGCTATGGGTACACTCGGTATCATGTCCATCTGGTTTCGTGGAAATTTCTGGTTTGCAGCAATTGTTGCACGTTCAGTATTCTCCTGGGGTGCCGCTTACGGTCACATTACTGATCTGAAGAAAAGAGAGAATACCAGTATCCTGAACGCCGGTCCGGTGCTGTATGATGATATTCTTCTTCCTTTTATACTGATCGGATTATATATATTCGACACGATTGTCTGACAGGTTGCCATACCCATTCGATGGTACATTCGGATGATGCTTCCAAAGTGTTTGGAGTGGACATCACCGAGAAGGATCCGGCAGATGCCGTGAACAATGCAGCTGAAATGATGGACGCTGCCTTCGCAGCAGCAGTCGTATTAACGTCTATCGCTATAATTTGCAAATAAAGTTAGGATGAGTACAATGACGCACATAACGTATCCCGGTATTTCTACTTGTGTACTGACTGTTCTCCTGTACACATGTGGTATATCAGCTTCAACCGGAACGGATCTGCTGCACAGGATTCAGGTAGATGATATATCCATCGGTTGTCGTATCCTTGGAGAAGGATCTCCCCTGCTTCTGATAACGGGATTCGGTGGAACAATGGATATGTGGGATCCCGAGGTATTATCTGTTCTGTCAAGTAACTTCCGTGTGATAGTATTCGACAACAGGGGAATGGGAGAGACCACCGCCGGAGGCAGGGAATTCGAGATCATTCAGTTCGCCGATGATGCCGCTGCTTTCATGGACTCCCTTGGGATTCTGAAAGCCGATCTGCTCGCATGGTCCATGGGAACCGAGATCGCTTTGGAACTTGTCCTCAGGCATCCGGACAAGGTGAACAGGCTGATATTGTATGCGGGTGACTATCAGGTCAATGCGTGTCCACCGTCTCCTGAAATATTCCAGATCCTGACCGACACTTCTGGAACCCCTGGTGAACGAGGGGAACGATTCATGACACTCCTCTTCCCTCCCG
>QNDS01000304.1 GCA_003644925.1 Candidatus Fermentibacterota bacterium | reverse complement strand
TCCTGCAACAAAAAGGTAAAATAGCCAAGTGGCTTGATAAACACAATGCCGGAACTAATGCAAGAAACAAAATCCGCAAACTCCATGATGATCATACCACCTTCCTGTTTGGGAAATTTGATGCTGGACTAAAGGTGAAGGCCGCAGTACTTGAGCTTCACCACCTTCAGAAGATACACCCTAATAAGGACATAAATGAGCTGGCGGCTATGTCTGCAAGAATTATCAATGATGATTTTGGCGGTGAACACCTTGAACGTATGGGCCGCAATAAAACAAAGCAGCATTTTATGAGATTGATGTTGTTAGCTCCCGACTGGACCGAGAGCAATGTTAGGACAATGGTAAGGGTATTTACCGCAGGAAGTAAAGAGGAACGGCACCTTTATCGTATCTTTTGGGGCAGGGCAATGTCAAGGATTGTATTCGCTTCTGTGGCTGTAAACATGGCCTTAGCACTGTTCGATGGTGGTGATGATGAAGATTATTGGGAAACCGTTATGCGTAGATACAAAGATGCCTTTGAAGATCCTGAACGCCTTAATTGGTTGGCTGCTGATGTTACCCCGATATGGAGAGCCATGAAGGGCGATGATTACGATCCCAATGAACGCAGGTACTTTAGTATTGCCGGACACTTCAAAGATCCTTATAAATGGGTAGTTCAGGCTATTGATGGTAGCTGGACTACGCCATTAAAAAACAAAGGCAGTATCTTTATGAATACGTTTTTCAGCTTAACTTCAGGGACTAATTGGCAGGGCAAGGTACCCACCACAACTTCAGAACTTTTGGGTACTGACGATAAGGGCGTATACTCTACATCGAGATTAAACCCGGACTGGAAACGTGGTGATCCTATTGAAGATAAATACCTGTGGAAGGTAGGCGAACCCAAAGGCGGCAAGCATGCAGGAGAGCTTCTTAAGTGGGCTGCACCTGGAGAAAGAGGGGGTGTGAAAACAAAATCAATGCCATCATTCATTATGGGTAAGATAAGGGACTGGATGCCGATACCCTTGCAGAATGCCACTGCATTAGCTATGGGCGAGATAGATGCCTTTGATGCACTCTCTCATGGCGTGGGTATGCACATGGGCCGGAACTTTATGGATAGGGATGAACTTGCTGATCAGTTCAAAAAGATAGTAAAGACTTCCACTATTTATATCAGGGAAACAAACCAGGCTAATAAAGACAGGGATACTGAGAAATATAATGCCATGCGTTCCAGCATTGAATACAGAAAGGCGAGGCTCATAAAAAGCAAGGAAGGGACCATTGATGATCTGCAAGAGCGATATGATGATGCTTTGGATAGGGCTGATGATCTGCAAGCAGAAAAGCTCAAGCTTGAAATGGAAGTGAAGATGCAGCAGATAATAGACCAGTATAACAAAATAAAACTACTACCATGATAAGAAAAGACATAGACTTCAGTGTTATTAACCTCAACACCGTTGGCACGAAGAAACGCAGGCCAAAGAAGGAGAAGGTTAGTGAACACCTGTTAGAGCAGGATTCAGCCGATAACCTGGCCCTGTTAGATACAGCACGTACATACTGGGATTCATTGAGTGACTTTCGTAAACGAAGGAAAAGATCACGACTGTATTATAGGGGCGATCAGTGGCACGAACTCATTATAGATCCCGATGATGATACCAAAGTAATCTCAGAAGAGGACTATATTAAGAACCAGGGCAAGCTTCCCTTAAAGCAGAACATCATGCGGCAGTTGGGGCGTAACCTGTTAGGCCAGTACCGGGCCAACCCTTCGGACACTATGGTAGTAGCCAGGGACCGACAGAAGGCAAAAGATTCTGAGGTATTGACCGTTGCCCTTCGTAATGCCTTAGACCTTAATGATGTGCAAGAGCTGGATGCACGTAAGTTTGAAGAATACCTGTTGTCAGGCCTGATCGTTGATAAGGTAGGGTATAAGTTTTGGAGAAACCGCAATACCGAAGATGCCTATATAAAGGCTGTCAGCTCTGCCAGGGTATTCTTTAACACCGACCTTGAAGATATACGCATGCTGGATTTGAGCATGATCGGGGAAATCGCAGACATGACTATCCAGGATG
This sequence comes from Candidatus Fermentibacterota bacterium, assembly GCA_003644925.1. Taxonomy (GTDB): domain Bacteria; phylum Fermentibacterota; class Fermentibacteria; order Fermentibacterales; family JCC-6; genus Aegiribacteria. The sequence continues at coordinate 1,708 of QNDS01000304.1, read as the reverse complement.
TAGTCAGCGTATTTGCTAAGAACCCACAGGATGAAGAGTTGATCCGTAGCTGGTATACCGGCAGCAAAATACCTGTAACGTTCACTGATGCCCTCTCTGCACACAGGATTGATAACCTGGACTTCTTTATCACCACTGAACCCCACCTGTGCCGGGTTATTGAGATATGGTCTTTGAGAACAGATTGGAGAATATACGGCCACGATTATGCCGATGGATCCTATAACATCTATAAGGACACCACTATGGATGATATTGATATGATCAACCAGGGCAGGATAGAGCAGGCCGCAGTCCAGGGTATCCCCGAAGATCAGGTGCCACTTATTGAAGCACAGAAAAAGAATGAACAGTTTTGGTATGTGAAGTTTCTCACTCCCTACGGCCAGTGCCTCTATGAAGGTGAAACACCGTACATGCACGAAGAGCATCCATACGTGATACGTGCCTATCCAATGGTTGATGGTGAGGTATGGGGCCTTATGGAAGATCTTATTGATCAGCAACGCTATATCAATAGACTGATCAGTTTGCAGGACTTTATGATGGGTACAGCCGCTAAGGGTGTGCTGTTAGTTCCGGAAGATTCTATACCTGCCGATATGGATATAGATGATTTTGCCGAAGAGTGGAGCAGCTTCAGGGGTGTGATCAAGATAAAGGTTAAGCCCGGTGCTCAACTACCCAAGCAGATCTCTTCCAACATCGCCAATATCGGTGTCAATGATATGCTGGCACTGCAGATGAAGTTCATCCAGGATATTGCCGGGGTGCAGTCAGCCATGCAGGGACAGAAGGCCCACAGTGGCACCTCTGCTGCCCTGTATGCTCAGGAAACACAGAATGCAGCAACCAACTCTAAAGACCTCATGGAGTTCTTTACGTGGTTTAAGAAGAACAGGGATATGAAGGTGCTGAAGGTGATCAGACAGTACTACCAGGAAAAGAGGTATCTGTCTGTTGCCGGTACGCATTATTCTGATGATGCCAGTGAGTATGATCCCGACAGGGTACGTGATCTCGATGTAGATGTCACCCTTGCTCAAAGTATTGATACTCCTGTATTCCGACAGCTCACCGATGATCTTTTGATGGGATTGTTGGATAAACAGCTTATTGATCTGCCTATGTACCTGGAAAACTCTTCTATGCCGTTTGCTGATAAACTGCTGGAACAGATTAAATCCCGGCAGGAGGGTGGTGGTCAGCTTAGTGCTGATATGTTAGGCAGCAACCCGGAGCAGGCTTTAGCGGCCTTGCCGCCACAGAACAGGGCAGTTATCGAACAGTTATTGCAGGATCAGCCTGAAGTTGTTAGATAAAAAGTTGTACCTTTGTTTCTGTATTGGTTAATTGTCAGGTTTGTTTATGTTTAAGTGAAGAGTGCCCGGGGAAACCCGGGCATCTTTTTTAGGCTGTATGATAAACGGACTCAGTGAGTAGGTGATGTATCGAAACCTCTTTACTCAGCATCCCCCTTTTCTTAGCTATCTTCACATCTTCGTTGTTTCCAACCCAGAAGGTTCCAGGCTTCAACCCCTCTAAAATCCAATAGCGTTTACCGTTTCCTTCATGCCGCAGGTTGGCTTCTTTGATTGCCCTTGCCCTGTTGCGTTTCTTTCGTCTGAGGAATATACGTTCCTTGCGATCATACTTGTACTTGATCCATCGGTATTTCAGGTACCGGCCTATGGTTTTCTTTTTCATG
>QNDS01000303.1 GCA_003644925.1 Candidatus Fermentibacterota bacterium | reverse complement strand
CTCCCACAAAGTAGTACTGTCTCAGAAGCTCTATGAGTTTAGTGGCAAAAACCGTAAGCAAGCTAAAATCGAGGTTCTCTATCATTTCATGCAAAGGCTCATTATCAGTCGCCAGCAGGAACTCAGAAAAAGATAGTGGAAACAAATTTAAGAATTCTACCTTTCCCACCGGAAATGATGTATCAGGATGAAGAGCGACCCCCAACAGTGAACCCGCAGCTAATATGTGCTGTTCAGGTGCATTCTCCCTGAAGTATTTCAGAGATGTGAGTGCTTCAGGCACTTCCTGCACTTCATCAAAAATCAGAAGCGTTTCACCGGGAACAATAGCGCAGCCAGCCTCTGTTTGCAGCCCAAGTAGAAGCCTCTCAATGTCAAAGTCTGTCTGGAACAGGATTTTCATGCGCGGGTTATTTTCAAAATTAATATAGGCGAACCGTTCGTAACATGTACGACCGAATTCCTTCATCAGCCATGTTTTTCCGGTCTGCCTTGCTCCACGAATGATAAGTGGTTTCCTGTTAGAGCTATTTTTCCAGTTCTTTAATTCTTCAATGGCTCTTCTATACATTACTACCTCCCATGCGATTCATTTAAACATAGCGGTAGTTGCACGAAAGTCAATCGACTTATGTGCAATAGCACACAATTTGCAGATGACTATTGTCGGGGTTAAACCCTGGAAGATTCTTCCGGAGCACAGAATCTTCGGAGTACGGTTATCTGACGACGGTATCAATGGGTATGTAGGAATAATCGGAGAGCAGCGGGAGGTATCTGGCGTAACTGTATACATGGGTGAAGCGGTCCGCGACAGAATCAGGTACATGTGCAGCCCGGAAAGACTGCTGGAGAGAGCGGGGAATCTTTTGAAGAAGAGCAAACAGCGGTGATAGGTTTGTCATTGGATGAAATGCTTGATCTGTAGAATCAACCATGGCTTGGGTGCGATTGCCCGCACTCTTGAGTGGGGTGTATGTTTGGAAAGAAGGTATTTGAATTAACTGCAATGAATGGATGTGTCTGAATGGCGACGGCTGAACAGGTAAAGGCATTAATGCGTTCTCATTTCAATGATGAATCAGAACGCTTTTTTACTATTGCTCTTCAGGTTGCTGCTCATGAAGCTATGAAGGGGCACTCTGCCTTGGCTCATGATATCAGAAGAATTGTAGATAATGAGAAGAAAAAGAAAGTCAGGTTAATACAGTTCCCCAGAGAATTGAATAGTTTGTTGTTGACAGAAGAGCCGGAAGAAACTCTAAACGAACTGGTGCTGAAGGAAAAACAGAAGAAACGCATTCAACAGGTAATTTATGAATACAGAATGCAGGCTAAGCTTAAATCTCATGGATTGATGCATCGTCGAAAGATTCTTCTAATCGGACCTCCTGGAACCGGCAAAACTATGACTACTCGTGTATTAGCACATGAATTGCATTTACCTTTGCATACCGTTCAAGTTGACAGGCTGGTTACAAAATACATGGGAGAGACCAGCTCAAAGCTCAGGCTGATATTTGATCTTATTGCGGATGAAGTAGGCGTTTATCTTTTTGATGAGTTTGATGCAATTGGTGGAGAACGGTCAATGGAAAACGATGTGGGAGAAATGCGCAGAGTTCTGAACGCATTTCTGCAGTTTATAGAACAGGATACCTCTGACAGTATTATTGTTGCTGCCACCAACAATCCCGGATTGTTAGACAAAGCTCTTTTTAGACGTTTTGACGATGTTATCTTTTATGAGAATCCCAATAGTGCTCAGCGTAAAATTCTTATTTCCAATGTGCTTGGAGTTTTCATAGCTGGTCGGTTCTCTTGGGAAAAGGTGTTGAAGTACAGCGGTTCTTTAAGTCATTCAGAGATTAAGAATGCTTGCTTTGATGCTCTTAAGCAGGCAATTCTGGCGGATAAGCAAAATGTTACCAGTTCAGATCTTTGTGGTGTTTTTCGATACAGATGTCAGGCAAGAAATGAAATGTAAGTAGGATTTATGGCTTCAAAAGAGCTTCCACACATATTTCTTAAGAAGCCTCCCGATGTTTTATTGTACAAAGGTAAGCCTGGCAGATCACCTCTCAAGAATATTCCTTCCCGAAACTGGAAAACCCATGGAAAGTTACTGCAATCTCAGCTGCAACTTGCCATTGATGAAGCTAAAAGCATTCTTCAGAAAATTGAGAAGTATCTGTTGGAGCCTGGGGTTTCAGGAAAACTTCACTGACGACAAGAGCATTACCAATTACCCAGTTGCGCTACATGCTTATTGTGCCATGGGTTTATCAGTATCTGGAGGGGCTTCGGATTCCTTCCAGCAAGTTTGCTGGCGGGGCTGATGCCGCAATGGGGTATCATTTGGAATTGACGCATCTTGTTCTTCACGGTAGATATTTAATCACTCAAGAAAGTCTTATCAACCTGGATATCTCAAAGGAGAACTTATGCGGAAGAAAACTCCCACGATAGAACAATGGAGAAAGCTATATGATCTTGCTGACACTATTGTCGGGCTTAAACCCTGGAAGATTCTTCCGGAGCACAGAATCTTCGGAGTACGGTTATCTGATGACGGTATCAATGGGTATGTGGGAATAATCGGAGAGCAGGGGGAGGTATCTGGCGTAACTGTATACATGGGTGAAGCGGCCCTCGACAGAATCAGGTACATGTACAGCCCGGAAAGACTCCTGGAGATACCGATGCTGGTATTAACATTTGATACTCCAGACATTCACGAAGACCAGGATCGAAAGATCTTAAATTCCCTGAAGCGCACTTACAAATCTGGTAAGAACATACCGGTTTTCAGAACATATACGCCCGGATATTTCCCCTGGCACCTGGAAAAGAAAGAGGCCGGGCAGTTAATCACCTGTCTGGAACAGACAATAGAAGTTATTCGAAGAAAGAAATTCAAACATCTGCTTGACCTCAGAACGGAAGACCAAAGATGCCTTTACAGAATTCTTGGAGAGAACGGGAAATTAACTGAAGTTGTAGAAGATATCCCAGAAAATCCGGAACTGTCAAAGCTATTTTACATCAAAGCGAGCATTCTACAGAAAGTCAGAGAACTTTCCGTGGGTACCGTATCAATTCAGGCAGGACTGAGCATTATGCCCTCAGGCATCGGACCGGAAGGAGAGCGGGCGGCTGTTGCCTATTTACTTCTTCTGGTTGATCATGATTCTGAGACGGTGCTTGGGTTTGAAATCCTCAGCGCCATCCCTTCTATCAGGGACATGGAACTTTCTATTCCCGAGCTCCTCCTCATGAAACTGGAGGAAATCGGAATGAAACCCGCGAAACTGTCAGTACAGAAAGATGGAAAGCTATGCGAGATCCTGAATCAGCTGGGGTATGAACACTTCCCGGTACATGTGGAGGAAAAAACAGAGCTTGCCGTTTTCGAAGCTGCGCAGAACAGTCTGTTCGGTAATATGGGAGATGACAAGCCGTAATCCACCTCAGTATCCTGACCATGATGAGAAAGATTGAAACATCTGCATCAACACTGAAATTCTGTGCATTCAGAGTAATTTCCCGGTTGACCTGTGCGCCCTGCCAGCAAACGAAGAAACACCTGGAATCGATCCAGGTCCTTCAAGTTAAGCAATGACCTCACATCTCGTTCAACATAGGTCTGCATGTAACCTGCATAGAAACGATCCGGCTTTAGTCGTCTTTGGTGGAGTCGGGGGAATGAACCAACACAACTAAGATGAAACGGATCCCACTGCTTATTAAAGTGAAGCAGTTCATTCTGAAGAACTCGTTTAATTTTCATGGTTCATGATATGTAGAGGGTGTG
>QNDS01000302.1 GCA_003644925.1 Candidatus Fermentibacterota bacterium | reverse complement strand
GTTCGTTTCAACAAAGTCCTCTTTCGTGCCACGATCACCTCCTGTTTTTGTTCAGGCGATGATACTTGGTTTAGAACCTTGCCGCTGTCGTTTTATTAATTGAAATGTGATTTCTCAGAGTTGCAGATTTAGATCGCTCTACTGGAAACTTAACTCCGGCGAAAACGGAAACATATCTCCGGTGAGCAATGGAAAGATAAGTCCGGTGAAAGTGGAAACTTAACTCCGGCGTATGCAGTAGCTATGAATATCATTTTTTTCATGATCGATTGGAGACACATCCATATCATGCCTAATGTGCTAGAGGGTTAATGAGGGAAGGACTATTATGTGTATAAAGAACGGAGAAACAGAAATCACTATTTCTAGAAAAGAACAATATATGACTAAGGAGCTTCTCATTAAAATGTTGAAATATGGGTATTACGAAACTTCGCCTACAGTAGAACTTTTACAAGACTCTTCTGGAGCTTTAACATTCACTCTTAATAATGCTATTTCTGCGCATTCCGAAGTATTGGGAAGAGCTGTTGTCCCCAAACGCTGCCTTAATCTGGATTTCACGGAGATTTTGCTAGAACGATTAGAAGAAGTGCGAGATTATCTTGTTGAATTAAGTTTTTCAGAAGATATGCCGGATAGGATTATTGGAAACATATATTTAGAAATGCATCAATTGCATAAATAGCCCATTTTTTGAAGTAGTAGAATTGTAACCAATTGCAGGAGGATATGAATGAGATTAGGAATAATTATGTTGATTGTAATCACGATTTTTCTGGTAGTATCGTGTAATCAAAGTACAGAACCTTCAGGTTCAGATATCAGTCCATCTACTCTATCAGCTCTAATCAGTAGTGATACCTCAGCAATACTAGCTTGGACAATTTGTGTCGAAGCGTCATTTGAAAACTACACCTTATATAGATCGGTAACTTCTGACATCTCTTCTGATCCTTCTTCAGCTGATATCTTAGGAGTATTCACCAGCGCAAACACTAATGAATACATTGATCCTGAAATAGACTGGATATCCGACTATTATTATGTTTTAAGAACATATGATACTAGTGATTACAGTGTCTGGAGTAATGAAGTACTCGTTAATATTCAATCAAGTATTCCTGATAGCGTTGTTGCAACGGTATCTGTTGGCCAAACGCCCAGAGGCATTTGCTCTCTTCTATCTGGCGAATATGTATATGTAACCTGTAGTTACGATCAAACTGTATCCGTAATAAGAACATCAGATCATTCTGTCATCAAGTCAATTTATTGTGGTGGATATCCACAAGGGATATGTGCTCTTCCCTCAAATGACTTTGTTTACGTAGCAGATTTATCATCAAGTGGTTACGTAAATGTAATTCGTACATCTGACAACATAATTATCGATAGTATTTCTGTTGGAGATAGTCCGATCGATCTCTGTTCTCTTCCAAATGGTGACTATGTTTATGTAACAAATACTAATAGTGATGATATTTCTGTCATTAGAACATTTGACAATTCTGTTGTTGATACTATCTCTGTAGGAGACTATCCAAGAAGTATTTGCTCCCTTCCATCAGGCGAATATGTGTATGTGACAAATGCTGATGAAAATACTATTTCTGTAATACGTACATCAGACAATACTGTCGTGGAAACTATTGATGTAGATCTTTGGCACTATTCCGGCATCTGCACGCTCCCCTCAGGTGAGTACGTATATGTGATTGGGAATAATGATAGTGTTTCAGTTATTCGAACATCTGATAATGATGTTATTGCATCTATTGATGTTGGAAATGGAATGATAGATATATGTGCGCATACATCAGGAAACTATTTATATGCAACAAGTTCAAATGATAACAATGTTTCTTTGATACGCACATCGGACAACACCGTTGTTATGACAATTGCTGTTGGAGCAGGTCCATGGAATATTTGCTCCAATTCTGAAGGAACCTCTATATATACAGTAAATGCTTATAATAATACTATTTCCGTAATACAGTGATTTCTATATCCTATAGCACTCCTTTTTGCTACTAATGCAAAGTATATGATGTTTAGCTTATTTAAACAGAAAGTAAATAGCAAAGCATTCAAGCACTAAGAATAGTGGTCTTTGTGATGGACAAAGACTGGATAGCGATTGATATAAGTTAAGTGGATCAGGTTTTAACGAAGATATGCATGACTACTAAATGTAGCACAACTGCAATTCTACATTGCAAGTTGATGCAGTTTGCTAATTTTGAGTATTGACCTTTTCTACAAACGGAAGAAGGAGTAAATCCCATGTGTAGATTGACAGCCAAGTTCGAAATCACTTTACCGAGATATATTCGAGTAAGACGTGCTCCAGAGGATGAGCTTCGCTATTCAGCCACTATGGATGGATTTGACATTGAGATCATCCTGATCCCAAATGGAGGTGCTAGAGGACGGCACAATGATGATATACATGAAACACGGAAAATTTCTCGGATTAAACTGTCCGTCTCCCGGGATGAGGAATCAGCGCCTCCAGATATTGAGGTTAATAGCAGCGGTCATCGAGATCTTTCAGAACGATCCGCTTGGTTTAGCGGACGCCTTGGAGAATACCGTGCAGTAGCATTAAAAGCAGTTAATCGACTAATCCGCTTCTTTAAGTACGATCTGCGTGTCCCTATCCTTCGAGAGATTCATGTTAGTGATAGTCAATTTACTAATCCAACATGGGTAGATACAAATAATTCTGAACATGATTCCGGAATACATGAGTTATCTTCACCAATTGTTCCACCAAGAGGTCCTGAATTGGTTGGTGAGAAAGATTTAACTGAACACTCAGATGTAATGGTGCAGAACGTTTTACAGAACGATATTTCCATCGAAATATACCAAGAGTTTTTTGCTGATGCTCAGACTTCGATTGTCAATGGAAAATTGCATAGAGCAATATTGGAAATGGCAATAGCATGCGAGGTAGCTATTAAACAACTTTTCCTTAGAGAAACTGCCATCGCTGGCGCGGAAGACGAACATCTTGAGCCTACACGCCGTGTTGATCTACGTGCAATCGATTTGATTCACATAGCCGCAAAAGTGGATTTTGGAGAAAGTTTCAAAGATATTGAGGTTATTGCCTATAGTCACATAGATTATCTCTTTCGTAGTCGTAATAAAGTAGCACATATAGGCAAGGCAATATATCATGACGATGGTGGTGGTGAATATACTGTAGATCGACATTGTCTGGAAGACTGGTGGCCATCCGTCGAATTACTGATGGATTGGATCGAACAACACCAGAATTAAATATAAAGTGGAGATTATAGAGGTCAACAATCGTATCAGCACGGACCCCAGACAAGTCAGAAAGCGAAGTCCTTTTAATAGACATAACCGATTTGCTCAAATAAAATCTCTCCGCTAACCAGTCAATTTAATAGTCTTCAACCCCTGCATCCACGCCATAAAGGGGTTCCAACTCAGAACCATCACCCCCGCCACCTAAGAGCAATCGAGTCAGGATCAAGCAGATTTATCGATTGTAAGGGTTTTCTATGCTCCGGACTGGGTTATGCTGGCAATTCTGAGATGACTTGTGCAATAAGTTCCTTAAGTTCCGGCAGATCGCAGGTGGCAGTGATCCACACCATCCCGGTATCAACTCCAAAGTAATCATGAACGAGTTTGTTGCGCATTCCTGCCATATCCCGCCAGGGGATGTGTTGATACCGAACACAGAGATCTGAAGAAAACACGCTTAGAAGCCTCTCCTATTATCTGTATCTGCCTGATGACACCATCCTGGAGCAGATCGGAACTCTTGAATTCGTTTTCATCTACTTCATG
>QNDS01000301.1 GCA_003644925.1 Candidatus Fermentibacterota bacterium | reverse complement strand
TGACCCTGGAAAAGCTCGCCAAAGCCCCACACTACATGGTTGGCGCCGGCTGATACCGTTACGGCACCCACAAGACCTCCCACCAGGGCGTGGGATGAGGAGGAGGGGATGCCAATCCACCAGGTTCCAAGTGATAGCCCCGATGATGCTGCACAGTATAATTGTTACTGCGTCCAGTGATTGCAGGTTACCGATATCGACAAACTTGCCGATGGTGTTGGCTACTGCGGTGCCGCCGAGTAACGGGTCCAGAAATTCAAAAATCGCAACGATGACTGCTGTAACTGCGAACTCTCACAGAGCATCCATAATTCCACCATACTAAACAGCCAGGCATGCTACACCCTGCATGATCCATGCGCCCTAAAAGAATAAAAGCCTTGCCTATAATTGGGAAAGTCATTTTGTCATGCCGTTTCGGCACGTATCTTTCGGGAACGAGCAACCATCAGAAATTTGGAGAACTGATGTTAAACTGGGGCTGCAATGAATATTCTAGTGATCGAAGACAACCCGGACCTGGTGGCCAATCTTTACGATTTTCTGGAACCACGGGGCTATGTAATGGATGCAGCCTATAACGCCCGAAGTGGGTTGAGTTTCGCGCGTGACAATGACTACGATGCCATTATATTGGATCTGATGCTGTCGGACATGGACGGCTTGGAAGTCTGCAGTCGTTTACGTGATGGTGGACGCGACACACCGGTGTTGATGCTTACAGCCAGGGACACACTGGATGACAAGCTTGAAGGCTTTGCCAGCGGGGCAGACGACTATCTGGTGAAACCCTTCGCCATGCAGGAACTGGATGTCCGGCTGAAGGCCCTGGTGCGTCGGGTGCGTGGTGAGCAGTCTCGGGAATTGCTTCGGGTAGCCGATATGGTGTTTGATCCTGCCACCTTGCATGTGGAGCGTGGTGGAAAAGCTATCTCCCTGCCGCCGATACCCCTGAAAATCCTGGCTCTTCTAATCAGGCAATCTCCCCGTGTGGTCCCACGGCAGGAGATCGAACGTCGAATCTGGGGAAACCTTCGACCCGATAGCGATGCACTGCGCACCCATATATCCGTATTGCGCGCGGCCATGGACAGGCCTTTTGATAAACATCTGCTGCGAACGGTGCACGGTATCGGTTATCAACTGGCAGCGCCTGATGAGATTCAGGACTAGCCTTCGCTATCGGGTTACCCTGGCCTTCGCCCTGTTGGGCTTGGTGATGAGTCTGGGTCTGGCTGGGGTCCTCTATGCACTCACTCTTGATATGGAAGAACGCCTCATCGCTGAAACGCTCTCTGCAGAACTTGAAGATTATATTGCTCGTTATGAGGTGGATCCCAATGCGCCACCGCCTGCCAGTACGACGATTAGTACTTATGTGATCCTGCCTGTAGCAAAGAACGCACCTGCGGCGTTACAGGAACTGAAAGCCGGCCTGCATCAGGTGCAGTTGGAGGGAAAGGATTTTTACGCGGAGGTACGGCTGAGCAAAAAGCGGCATTTCATTGTGCTGTACGATGCCCGGCAGATTCGCCATCGTGAAAACCAGTTCAAGCTCTTCCTCGGTATCGGAGTACTGGTGATAACGCTAATGTCTGCATTGCTCGGCTTCTGGCTGGCAGGGCGCGTCATCGCGCCCGTAGGGGAGCTGGCCACGCGTGTCGCAGGTCTTCGCTTCGAGGATCGTCCTGCACCGCTGGCTTTGGACTTTCCACGCGACGAGGTGGGAATGCTGGCCCGGAGTCCGATTGTGTGGTGGGTGAGTTGCTGCAGCAGGTTGTGGAAGGTCATCATCACATGTTGCGTCATAAATCAGTGGAAATACAACTGGATCTCCAGACACATACGACTCTGCCAGTTGAATGTGTCCTGTTACGTGTTGTGATTGCCAATCTTATCCGCAACGCCATTTCATATACCGAGCACGGGCACATAGCTATCTGCCTCGATGAGAGAGGCGTATCTGTGAAGGACACAGGCATCGGTATTCCAAAGGAGCAAATACAGCGGATCTTCGATCGTTATTACGTGGGAACAGCTGGGGGCGAGGGTATCGGGCTTTCTCTGGTGAAGCGTATCTGTGGACGCTATGGCTGGAATATCGATATAGACAGCCAGGAAGGTAGCGGCACTCTCATTCGGTTGTCGTTCCTTCCATCGCAGACGGAAAGTTGAATTGTTACGCTGTGGTTTGTATACACCTCATTCCTCACAAATCCTTGGCACTTACTTAGCCTTTTCTTAACCTTCGTGTGGCTAGTATAGCGTTATAGCTCTATCCTGCGTTTCGGCGGAATATTCCGCGATAACTATCAGTCGTCACTGGCGTTCCGCAGAAAGTGGTCGACTACCTGAACCGATATTTTATTGGTAATCCGGACGCTATTAACCTGGAGGTCACCTGTGATCACAGCGCACATGATGATGGAACATAGCAAAGACAAGCCTGACAAGACAGAAATAAGACGCGGTGAATCGAGGCGCGTCATGCAAGTGTATGAACCCGGTTCGATCTGGGAGAATCTTCTGTATGGTGTGGGCACTGCAATTGTCATGATGGGACCACTCTTGATCCCAGGATTAACTCTCAAGGACTGGATCCTGGAATTCTTTGGGGGTGTGATGGTGATATTTTTCGTTGTCTGCCTGCTTGGTGCGTGGCAAAGCCTTAAAAGAGGTGGGCGTTCACAAAGGCGGACTGGATGGTAAATGGAGATGAAAAACAGCAGCTGCCGGGAAGGGGGGGTATGACTGAATCAGCTCAAGAATATGGCATCATTCTGGCGCTTATCTCGAGATTCGAGAAACAGAGATTACCCAGGCTAAAGGCACTCAAAGAGAAGACTGGTAATGGCGAACTGCTAAGCGATGAGGATATAGAATTTCTGGGTACGGTTATACGCGACGCCCAGCAGAGCAAGCCATTAATAGATCGACATCCAGAATGGCAGACGTTTTGTGCAAATGTAGTGCACCTCTACGAAACAATCACAGAAAAGGCACTGGATAACGAAAACGGTTCATAGAACGAGTGCCTTCGGGTCGAATTTATCCATGAACTGGACGAAGACATCCATTGCCTCGACAGCAAGATTACACTTCCGTGTCAGTCTCTCTTGCTGCGCAATGCCAGCTTCAGCAAGGGTGGTGACAGCAGGGTCGTCACGATCACCGTCAGTACGACTGCCGAGAACAGGGCGTCGTTGATCACACCGAGGCTCTTGCCGATGGCGGCAAAGATCAGACCGACTTCACCGCGTGGCATCATGCCCAGCCCGATAGCCAGGCGGTTGACTTTCTGCCTGACCCCTAGCCCGCAGGCCAGCTTGCCGGCGATCGCCGCAACGAGCAGGCCAGCGGCCATGATCAGGACCTGGCTGTCAAAGAAGGCCTCCAGCTTCACCTGTATGCCCATCAGCACGAAGAAGATCGGTACCAGGATGACCTCCAGTGGCATGATCAGGCTCTTGATGCTGACGTTGTATTCCTCCTTGGGAATGCGGCAATGCCTGAAAAAAGTATCGTTCAGGATCAGGCCTGCAGTGAATGCCCCGATGATTGTGGCCAGGCCAACCAGGTTAGCAAGCCAGGCCAGCACCATGACGAAAAGATAGGAGGTGAACATTTTCGCTTCCACCAAATCCAGTTTGCACAGCAGGCGAATGGTAAAGCGCAGGAGATACGGGCCAAGAAACAGCACGCCGCCGATAAACAGTATGGCGAGTATGACAGTCACCAGGATATTCAGCAGGTTGATACTCCCCGAGACGATAATGCTGGAGACGATGGAGAGCATCAGCAGTCCCAGTATGTCATCCATTACCGCCGCACCGAGG
>QNDS01000300.1 GCA_003644925.1 Candidatus Fermentibacterota bacterium | reverse complement strand
TTCATTTGTTAAGACATTTACGAATGCCAAAATTCAAGATACGACCCCGGTAATGTTTAGATGTCAGGTCCGGCCCCGCTTGAAATTATCTTTCTATAGCAACTATCCCCTGCGGGCCGTCTCCTGCCGCAAGAGAATCGAGCATGACCTTTGATGTCCAATCTGCAAGATAGACCATGTCCTCGGCAAAATCAGTAAAGTAGAGGGTATCCCCGCTGATGGCCAATCCGGTGGCATTTACTCCGGAATTCCAGGTATCCGTGAGAGTGCCTCCTTCATCGTAGAAGAAGATGGCATCCGATGACCAACCGTCCCCTGCGACAAAGCCTGAACCTGCTTCTATCGGGTATCCTGGTGATCCACCGGTGTTGACCTGAGTGAGTATCTCCATGCTGATAGGATTTATAATTGATATAAGTCCATCACCTATATAGGAATAGGTCATTGCATGCACCATTCCTGTTTTGCTGAAATATCTCAGGGAACATACGTTATCAGCTGTAGCAATTGAATCGAGTACATCTCCCGTGGATGCATCGAGCACTGTTATTCCACCGGTTACGGAAGGATCGGGATATGACATCCCATGCCCCACAAGTACCAGGCTTCCTGTAGATGCAATAGAAGTCGGGTTTGCCTTAACATCAATGATCGATACGGAACCACCTGAAGAGAGGTCAACTTTCGCTATCTGACTTGTTAGAAGCAGTGTAACCCATAGATGATTGCCATCCCAGGACATCTGATACGGATTGCTGCCCGCTGGAAGATCAATATGAAAGAGTTCTCCACCAGTAGAATTCACGTCAAAAACCTGAACAGTGCTTGAGGTTGAGTTCAGTACGGCTATTCTGTCCTTTTCGTGCGAGATAATATCACTGGGTATTTCACCTGTGTTGTAAGCGCCCGTAACTAGCGAATCGCTCTCGGGGAAGTAGAGATCAACTGTATAAGCATTTCCGTTGAACCATGCGATCACCAGACCGCCCGGTGTAGGCTCTGTACCTGGCTCAACAGGTGAATTGCACGATGCTGCAAAAAGGCTTATCAGTGATACACAGATCAGAGTTAAGAGTCCGGGAAGGTGTCTTTTCATCGTTTTTCCTTTCAGTTACCGTTCCAATTAATTCCAAAGTACAAAGTTCTCGGTTTTCCCGGGTAACCGCTGGTTACCTGGTACTCATGGTTGAGTAGATTCTCAACTGAAGCGTTTACAGAAAAGCTGCCCAGGAATTCCGGAAGCAGATCGATACCCGCTGAGAAAACCGTGTAGGCAGGCATCCAGGATGTCTCGCTGTAGTTCTTGAACCTTATTCCCATACCGCTTGCGGATACTGAGCAGTGTGCCCAGCGCGGATATTCCAGTCCAACCTGAACACCGTATGTGTAATCAGGTGTATAAGGAAGAGTTTTTTTGTAGTTCACCGACTCACTGAAGTTATCGGTGACATTCAGAAGAGTAAAAGTGCCTGTTATTTCGAAGGGATCACTTGAAAACCATACTTCCGTTTCGATGCCTTTTCGCAGTGCGCTTGAAATGTTCACAGGAGACCATTTCCCGCTCTCCCCCGGCTCCCACCTTATCAGATTATCTGTTTCCGCTATAAAACCTGTTGCAGAGAAGCTAAGCCATTCAATGGGGCTGAATGAGCCCCCTCCGTCGAATTCGATCGAGGTTTCCGGCTGTAGATCAGGGTTTCCCAGCGCGAAATTATCCTCAGGCCAGTAGAGATCGTTAAGAGATGGCCGCCTGAAACCAGTCGATGCGGAGGTATGAAGCAATAGAAGGGAATCCAGCACTGGCAATCCCACAGACAGTACGGCTCCATACATTGCTGTTTCAGACGAGAGCAGATTAAGGGATGTCGATGCGGATACTGACACTCCATCAGTGTATCCTGCGGTCAGCGCAGTTTCCACTGTAAGCCGCTCCCTTTCGCCTATAGAAGTGCTCCGTACCCTGTCGAGAGATGTAACTGCGGATAAACCAAGGTGAAACGGCATCAAAGGCAGATTGTACTCCAAGCTTATATCCCCGCCTGATTCATCATGGGTATCATCCACATAGGATGGTTCAGTGCTTGCATACTCATGCCTTCCCGTTCTCATGCTGAGGGAAAGTCTTAGCCGTCCCGGGCTCCATCTGCCCCAGGCGTCAAGACTGTATCTCTTTCGTGCGCCATCGGTGGGAAGGGTCCAGTCGGGACTTTCCGTTTCTCCTCCGGAGAGAGCTGCAAGGAAGCCGTAACTGAAAGGGTGAGCATTTCCATTGATGAGAAGCGCTCCGTCATGTGCTATGGATCCTGATATACCTGCAAGCCTCCTGATACTGATTGCAATCCTGTTAATTCCGGCTGTAAATCCAGCAGAAAGGGAGATTGACTCATCATCACCTGCGGTCAGAGATGCTCTGGGAGGAAAACCGGAGGATTCTGGAATGAAATTCAGTGTGCCTGCCATACCGCCTTTTAGAAACCCCGACCCCCCTCCCCTTGCTATTTCCAGCCCGCCGAAAAGTAGAGGATCCAATGTCATTCCAGGGAGGCAGTCCATCGAACTGCTTATTTCGTGTCCGTCGATATAGTACTCTGAATGCGCCGCATCGCTTCCTCTGATGGAGATGGAGATCACCGGCATAGCGCCCCCGTATTCACGGACATAGATACCGCTGCTTCTGCTGCTCAGGCTCCTCAGGCCGGATCTGCCGAGGTATTCCATATCATCTCTGCTCAGGACTGTCGTCGCGGGAAACAGGTCTCTGAACCCGCCGCGGGAGGCGGTTACAGAGATGACCATCCCGGAGGGAACAGGCACGGGTATCAGAAAGATATTGCCTGAGGATGGTATCACACCCTCCCATGTCTCGTACCCGATGGCTCTCACTTCTACAGAATCGGTTCCATCCGGGAGTGATAATGCTCCATTTGAGTCTGAGATACCGATGAGTGTGCTGTCAATGCAGACGGAGACTCCATTGAGAGTGCGACCTGATGTATCTGCTATAATCAGTTCAGTCTGTGATAAGGAGATAAGGAGCAAAAGCAGCTGTAAAATGAAAAAACCTCCTGCAGCTTGTTATAGCCGCGGAGGCCTGGCCGAAACACGATCCCTTATGCGGGAATCCTGCTTCAGGCCGCGGTGCAATATCCTGACTTCCGGATCATCCCTCTCCCCGCCTTCCCACCTTGCGGCAGTGGCATAAAATGGGGTTTGGTACCCGGTTACAGTGGCGCTACCGTGGCGGATTTACACCGCCTTCCTGCACCCCGCGACCAGCATTTCAGACGAATATATAATTAACAGAGAACGAAAGAGCAATGGAACTTCAGTATCAGAAATCGAAGATTATACTGCAGCAGGTAACCTCTCCCTCAGCTTTTGAAAGCTCCGATATATCCAGAGATACTACATTGATGCCACAATCGATAAGTTTTCTCCGGGTTTTAGGATATTCAGTCGAATAGACTGTTCCATTATCAAGGAACAGGGCGTTTGCCCCGTACGGTTCGGAAGGATCGACCGTAACGATACTCCCGATATCCCCGAAGCGATCCGGACTTACCCACGAAGGGTTTAGAAGAAGTGTATTCTCAGCTACAAGGGTAACCGCCGATTTAAGGTGAAGGCAGCCCTGTACCGGTATACTTATCACTTCGTAACCGAATGGTTTCAGTATTTCACGCAATTGGGAGATACCGACCGCGCTGCTTCTGCATGATTTTCCAACGTACAATGTCCTGCCTATCTGTAGAACATCGCCTCCATCGAGAGTTCCGGTGGGTTTGATATACGCAAGCTCCCTGTATATATGCAGGGCTTCGGCAACAGCTTGCGTTTCG
>QNDS01000299.1 GCA_003644925.1 Candidatus Fermentibacterota bacterium | reverse complement strand
GCCCTGCCGGAAAGAAGAATAACTATAACAGCAAGTATCTCGCAGCTTCCCAGGAAACTCCAGAATCCGTACTCCCAGAAGTAAGCATGAACTTCCCTGCTGAGAAAATGCTTTCCCTCGACATGTATTCTTCGAGTTGCCATCCCCGTTGCGCCGAACACCTGAAGAACCGGAACAGATCTTACGTATTCGGCTATGAACCCGGATATCCGCGCATAGGCCGATCTCACTATTCTGTAGAGTTTCCTCATTTTCTTCAGAACGGGTACCGTAGCCAGCGCTACGGGCAATAAAAGGAGTATGATCCATTTTGTTATTTCAGCGTCAGCTGCGAACAGTATCCCCAGTGTTCCGAAGACCATCATCACGTTTCTGAGCAATGCCATTGAAACATCGCTGAACAGCATCTTCACTCTTTCTGAATCACTTTCAACCCTTGCCATAAGCTTACCTGTAGGGTTCCTGTCAAAAAACGAAAGGGAAAGAGAAAGCATATGACGGAAAACCTTCTCCTTCAGATCCCTTACAACCGAAAGACCTACTTTTGTGGTTATCATCACCTGCAGATAGGACATTACCATGGCGAACGAGAATGTTCCCGCAAAAAGAAGGGAGTAGAGTACGATATCTCGCACTGATTTGTCGGGAATTGCAGTATCGATAACCATCCTCAGGATAAGAGGTCCCGCAAGCTCTCCTGCGACGGACAGGAACAGCAATACAGTTGCAATTGCAAAGGCTCTTTTATGGGGTTTAAGGAAGGGATAGATCTTCCTCAAAACGCTGAAGGTAGACGTTTTCCTTATCGAAGAATCATCGTGTGTGTCATCAAAGTGAATATGCATCTCATTATTCCTGTAAAAAACCGGGTTATCCCGGGATCAATGTCTGTTTTGAAACTGATTATAGCCTACCCCACTGCGGGGCAGAGAGGTTTCCGAATTACTGAAACAGTCTTTTGATCTTACTCATAATGGTGCCCTTCGATTGAGAAGACAATTTAATATTCACTTTTTTGAGATTGTCAAGGAAGGGAATTTGTTATCTAAGCGGATAATACAGATTATAGCGATGCTTAAGCGATAATTGCGTAATAATGCTCAAATGCAAGACCTGACCCCAGCGTAGTGTTTTACCAGCTTTATGAGCTCCGGAAGCATTTCAGGGTCTCCTATGAGAACCCCTGTGGGACCTGGGATATCTTCAAGGACATAAGTGATCTCATCTTTTACCAGCGATTCAAGGCCTTCATTATCCCGCTCGTCACGGCCCACAAGGCCAATTGTATCCTCTGAAAGCCTGAATATTCTGCCGTGTGTAACTAACCGAGCGTTCTCTGCAGTGAAAAGTCCGGGAATCTCTCTGAGAATCGAGAGTCTATCGCTGTAATTCGGGTCGGTCAGCAGACATCCCCCCCCGGGGTTAACGTAGCTGATCCCGTATTCCTCCGCGAGTTTCATCTGAGGCTTTCTGCTTCTTCCCGAAAGATCCAGCAGCAAGTCCCTGTCGACCAGCCCCTTCTTTTCAGGCTCGGTTATCCTGAGGAGTTTTGCTGAAAGGGGGCGCAGAAGCAGTTCCGGATAACAGGACAATCGGGCAACCCTGTTAAGGGAGTTCTTATTCTGCGACATGGGTCGCTGTCCCGCGACTTCTCCTGAAAAAATCACATCGTAACCCTCGGCTGCTGCGATATCTCCAAGTATATGGAACATCCCGGCATGGCAATCTATGCAGGGGTTAAGGTTCTTGCCGAATCCGCTGGGGGGATCATTCAGAGTAGCCATTAACTCAGCGGTGTAATCGATTTTCCTCCAGGGAATATCAAGCTGTTTTGCCCCGCTGTATCCTTTTTCCGACGAAAAAAACGGGCTTGTGAAAGTGACTACTTCCACCTCTATACCCTGAGATTTCAGCAGAAGGGCTGCGATCATACTGTCCAGCCCGCCTGAAAATGCTCCAAGAGCCCTTGTTTTTTTCTTTGCGCCCATTTTGTATGCCTTCCCTCTACGATTCTCCAGTTTCTGGATGAAGCAAGTTTCCTCAGTTTCCTGTCCGGGCATACGGCAACTGCGCAGCCGCATTCTCTCATTATAAACCTGTCGGCCCACGAATCACCAGCAGCTGCGCAGTCAGCTGGTTGAACCCCTCTCTGATCGCAGATTCTCCGCATAAGTTCCGCCTTGTTCCTTCCCCATGGACGCAAATCTTTCAATTGTCCTGAGAAACTTCCATTAACTGTTACAGGATCGCTTGCCTGAACGTGATCTATGGAAATATCTTCACCTATGCTTGCCACGATGTATTGAAGCGAGGCGGAAATGAGAACCGTTTCGCATCCTCTGCTCTTCAGTTCGCGTATGGATTGGAACGTCCACTCGCGAAGATAGTTCTTAAGGAGGATTCCAGCACATATTGCAGCTTCCCGCTTAACAGCTTGGGGCGTAATTCCTGGTAAGTAGTTTCTATTCCATCCCTTTCCCTCCCGAACTGTCTTCACCGGATGCAGCGGATAGAAGGATAGGAACCTGAGAAAAGCAACGGGAGACAGGATGCCTGTCGAAACAAGGTGTTTCAGGAAATACCGTTCAGAAGAGGTTGACAGCAGCGTTCCGTCAAGATCCACAAAGTAGATTGCGGGAACGGCTCCATCTGGCAGCCTTACAATATCCGGTGTACTCTCTTCTTTTCTAAACAAGTGCTGGTGCTATCCTTACTCCGCGGCCTGTGCCTGGCGTATTATCGAACACAGCTGTGATATGTACCAGAATTCCCGCGTACAGCTTCGGGAATTCTCCGTGGAAGAGGGTGTGGGCCATATTCGTATACTGCACAATATCATTTGCATAATCTCCGGCTTCAGTATCGCCGGGAGCCACGAGCTGGCCGATACCCCTTACCTCGTATGATTTGTTGTCCAGAAACACAAGAGATGTTGTCGGGCGCTCCATGAGATTTATGAAAGTGTGGGTTTCAAATTCCGGAGTACTGTAAAGTTCCAGTGAGATCATTTTAGTCAGATCAAAATTCGCAGAATCTGAATAGAGTTCTGTGAGGAACTGCAACCTAGGACCCATACCCCCGGACATCAACTCTTCCATCCTTGCAAGAAGATCCTTGATCACCAGCCTCCCGGGACAAAGACCCATTCCCTTGAACGCGTTGTTTATCTCGAGCCTGCTGTCCGCCCTGCTTCCGCCCCAGGTAGCCATTGCGGCATTGTGTGGCCCAGCAAGTGAAGGGGGAGAACCTCCCTCTCCGCTGAACATTAAGGAAATGTTCTCCAGCACTTCAAGTCGACCTGCAAGGTTCCAGTCCATAAAAGGCTGTGGTAATTGTATCGTCCTGAAATCTTCCCACGTTCCATCGATCAAGGCTCTTACAATTCCCTCGGTTTCCCTCGAAGCGTCAACTGTGTTCTGTCTGAATGTTCCATCTGTCCAGAATTCTTCCATTCCCTGTTCCCACTCCCCTGCAAGAGCTTTTCCGGCAAGAGAAGAAAGAAAAGCGGCTCCTCCCAGTTTCCCGGCTTTTCCCAGAAACTGCCTTCTGTTGAGTTTATTTCCGGATTCGTCTTCTCCACTCAAAGTCCTTACCTCCTGCTATTACTTATACCGCCGTCTACTCAGTATATTACCGGCTTCTTACGACAGGAGGAAGATTGTCTAAAATTCTGGATGCCGCAAGTGCCTGCGATTACGATTCCCTGACAGATCTGTTACTTGAAACTCTCGTTGAAGACATCCCGTACGATGAAATGATCGAAGTGTTTTCTGTTCTTCATAACAATGGAGAGCAAGGACTCGCCATGGAACTTCTTGAATTGATAATTAATGAGAAGGAAACTGAGGG
>QNDS01000298.1 GCA_003644925.1 Candidatus Fermentibacterota bacterium | reverse complement strand
TGAGCATTCTGCCAGTGCGATAACGGTGCCAGTTAAAGGTTCTATGTTTGGTATCAGTCACAAGACTAGGTACGTTAAAGGCAAAATAAAGCTCTAATAAACTGCCTGCGACTAATAACCAGCCTAAAGGTGCAATGATCTGGATAATATCTTTTTCTGATGAATAGTCGTGAGCATTTAATGCATTTTCAAATAACACTGAGAATAAAAACATGCCACCTAAAATGGCAACAATAGTAGTTGCTTGTACCACGCCATTTGCTGCTGTAAGGCTGGTTTTACCAGAAATTTCTCGAATATAACCGTATTTTGCTGGTGAATAAAAAGCACTTTGAACAGCCAGAATAAAAGTCATTGCAAAAGCGAGATAAAACCACCCCATATAATAAGATAGGGTAATGGTGAGCGTAATTAATACAGCATTAAAAGCTGCCCACTGCATGATGTGTGGCTTTTTAAAGCGGTCAGCTAAAAAACCGGCAGGGGTGAACAGCATGATAAATGGAAGTAAAATGAGACCGTTAACAATGGCCGTTAGAATAACTTGTTCTGATCCGTCGTAAATCTTAAAAATCGTATTCTGAATAATTATTTTATGCCCCAAATCTACGGCAGCATTTAAAAAAATCATTGAAATGAATGGGATAAAGCCAGTGATTTTATATAGTTTATTCATTTGGTAGGTGAAAATTAATTGTAGACAATATTTTATTCGGTTAAGCGAACTGCCAGCACATCACATGTGGCATGATGTAATACACCATTAGCGGTTGAACCCAATAGTCTGCGTATACCGTGTCGGCCATGAGAACCAATAACAATCAAATCAATCCGTTGCTCATCAGCTATACGAACAATATCGTGTACAGGGTTACCAAATTCCAACCACTGATTATCTGCTGGGACTTCAAGCTTCCCGCTGAGCTCGGAAAGCTGTCTTTTTCCTGCTTCCATCATCGCCTGTTTGATCTCCATATCGAAGGATATCATTGGTTCGTACGCAAGATCAGTTATGGCAATGTCTTCAATGATGTGGCAAACACTTAATTTAGCCTGATAACGTCTAGCGATATCACTTGCTTGCGATGATACATCTGTACTATGTGTTGAGAAGTCGATGGCAAGTAGAATGTGTTGATAAGATTTCATAATCTGACCTCAAACGAGTAACTAGTGTAGATAATAGTAAGTGCCCACTGTTTTATTTTCACTTTTGTCTAGATGGTGTGAAAAATAAGCGTTTTATTTCTCACTTTCCAGGAAGCGTTCTGCATCCAAGGCTGCCATACAGCCTGCTCCTGCCGACGTAACTGCCTGACGATAGATGGGATCGGATACATCGCCTGCTGCAAACACACCAGGAACACTGGTCTGTGTACCTTTTTCACAGATTATGTAGCCATGTTCCATATCCAGTTGGCCATCAAAAATATCTGTATTAGGTTTATGTCCGATCGCGATAAACACACCTTGTACAGGGACTTCTTGTGTACTGTCATCTACTGTACTCTTAATGCGTAGAGCCGTTACTCCGGCATCATCGCCAAGCACTTCATCAAGGGTGTGATTCCAGAGAATTTCAACGTTACCTTCTTCCGCTTTTTTCTGTAACTGATTACTGAGGATTTTTTCTGATCGAAATGCATCACGACGATGAATAACCGTCACCTTCGAGGCAATATTAGAAAGATATAAAGCCTCTTCAACGGCGGTATTACCACCACCTACCACGGCTACAGGCTGGTTTTTGTAGAAAAAACCATCACAGGTTGCACAAGCTGAAACACCACGACCTTTGAATGCCTCTTCAGAGTCGAGGCCAAGGTACATGGCAGAGGCCCCAGTAGCGATAATTAATGCATCACAGCTATATTCACCGGCATCACCAATCAGGCGGAATGGCCGTTGGCTTAGGTCCGTTGTATGGATATGATCAAAAATTATTTCGGTACCAAAACGTTCAGCATGGCGTTGCATGCGCTGCATGAGTTCAGGGCCTTCAACACCTTGGTCATCCCCAGGCCAGTTGTCGACATCAGTCGTAGTTGTTAGTTGACCACCTTGTTCTATACCTGTCAGTAACACTGGATCCAATGCTGCACGAGCAGCATAGACTGCAGCGGTGTAGCCTGCTGGTCCTGATCCTAAAATGAGTAAACGACTGTGTTTTATATCGGCCATAACAAATGCTCCAATTTCTAAACTGTATGATGAAATATCTCTTGGTCTTTAGATTACCCACTGCTTTGCTTTTGGTAAAGGGTTAATGTTGACTGGCTGTGTTAAAATTCGCGGATCATTAACTTTTTGTTTGGTTGGGATAGACATTGGTACAGGCGACACGGAAAGGTAAAACATCAAAGCAACAAGGGGCATTATCAGGTACGGTTGGATTCCGTCTACGTGAGGCTGCACTGATCCTTGCACTGGCAATAGCGGGTTATTTGCTACTGTCATTATTAAGTTATCAACCCACCGATCCTGGTTGGTCAACTACCGGGAGCAATGATGTTATTGCCAATAGTGGTGGTATTGTTGGTGCTTGGCTAACTGATACCATGTTTTATGGCTTTGGTTATATGGGCTATCTGGCTCCCTTAATGTTGGCTTTTAGTGGGTGGTTATTGTTCCGCTGGGGTGATGCCGTTTCGGAAGACGCATTACATTTCTGGGTAATGAAATTAACCGGTTTATTGATGGCGCTTGCTGCCGGTAGTGGTTTGGCGACGCTTAATTTGAATCAATATGCTGAGTTATTACCTATGGGGGCAGGTGGTGTACTGGGTGAAGTGGTTGGCAATGGCTTTTTAACCATTTTTGGTACATCCGGCACAAGTATATTGCTATTAGCCGTCCTATTGACTGGGGTGACATTATTTACTGGATTGTCCTGGCTGAAGTTAGTTGACCGTGTAGGTGCGTTAGCTGTCATGGGGATGACGTTGATTGCACGAAAGGTAAGGGGTTTCCAGGAAAAAATGATGGCAAAGCAATCACGTCAGCAGCGTGAAGCCGTGTTTCGTGAAGAAAAAATTAAAGTAGAAAAACGCGAAAAAGTAAGAGTGGAGCCGGTCTTACAAGTGGCAATGCCGAGTATAAGAGAGGAAAAAGAAAAACAAGAACCATTATTTAAAGTGGTTGATGAACCTGGCGGTGAAGGCGTGAGTTTACCCGCTTTGGCTTTATTAGATTTACCTGAAGAAAGTAAAGGGGCATATAGCGTAGAGGTGTTGCAGGCGTTATCTCGTCAGGTTGAACTGAAATTAAAAGATTTTGGTGTAGAAGTACAGGTAACAGAGGTTCAGCCGGGTCCAGTAGTGACACGTTTTGAATTGCAACCTGCTGCAGGTGTCAAAGCCAGCCGGATCACCGGACTGGCAAAAGATCTTGCACGCTCATTATCCGTAAGCAGTGTGAGGATAGTAGAGGTCATACCTGGTAAACCAGTCGTAGGGCTTGAAATTCCAAATGAAACTCGAGACATGGTGAGATTGCGTGAGATTCTGGGCTGTGAGGAATATGAGGCGAGTAAATCTCCACTAATTATGGCGCTGGGTAAAGATATTGCTGGCCGACCAATGGTTGCAAATCTGGAAAAAATGCCTCATTTACTGGTCGCAGGTACGACAGGTTCGGGTAAGTCAGTGGCTGTAAATGCAATGATTTTGAGCTTGTTATATAAGGCAACACCTGAAGAAGTCCGTCTCATCATGATCGATCCCAAAATGCTGGAATTATCAGTTTATGAAGGTATTCCCCATTTATTAACACCGGTTGTAACGGATATGAAAGAGGCCGCAAATGCCTTGCGTTGGTGTGTGGCGGAAATGGAACGGCGTTACCCACTGAT
>QNDS01000297.1 GCA_003644925.1 Candidatus Fermentibacterota bacterium | reverse complement strand
TACAACCAGGTCGTTTCGGATGAGAGATCTGAATGAGAATTCTTGTGGCTTCATCAGGAACAATTCCAGGTTACTCTGGGGGCTGGTCTACAACCCTTGATCTGCTGGGGGACAAACACGAATCTATGTACTTGATATCCTCCGCTAAAGCCGGTCTTCACAGTATTGAGGGAGTGAAATATCTTGGTCTGGGCCTTGGTCACAGCCCGGGGTGTTTTTCGATTATTCCAGGCCGCCTTACAGGTCTGCTCAGAAGAATAATCGCTCCATCTGCCATAAGGTGGGCATTCAGGAGATTCGATGCGGATTTTATTATTTGTCTGGATGAGCTCATGGGTTTTTCAGCCCTTAAAGCAGGGCTTCCGTACTCCATGAGATTTCACAGAAAGGTCGATGACTCTATAATAGGCGTTCCACTGGAGAAGCTTCTCAGAGGAGCTCTTTTCTCCACTGCCTGCCAGGGAACGGATGTCCCCGGTGTAGAGGTTCTCCCTCACAACCAGGATATTTCAAGATTTCAATTCAGTGCAGCCGCCAGGCCTGAACGGGCATTGCTGCTTACCTGTATCAATGAAGCTCATGAACCTGATTTTTTCATAGAGGGAATATGCCGATCAAGAAGTATGAAAGGTGATATAATCGGAACCGGACCATTGAGAAAACGAATTGAGAAATCATGCCAGAGTACAGGAGAACGGGTCCGCTGTTTGAAACCGATTCCAAGATTGCAGCTGGGACGGCTTTCCGGGCAGTATCAGATAGGAGTTGCAACCCTTATCGATCGCGGGAAAGTGGAATATCAAATGAAGGTAAACATGTACCTGGCCTGCGGGATGCATACTCTGGTTAAACCCTGGACTCACATAGTCACTGAAGCTCCCGAACTGGTTGATACATTTTCCACCCCCGGGGAACTCGCCGACAGGCTTGATGAAATAGAGAGTAGATGGCAGGAACTCGAACCAAGACGGCTTCAGGGAAGAGAATGGGTAGAGCAGAACTGTTCGGTGGAGATTCCCAGGAAGCGATTCGGAGAGATATTGAGGGAAACATTCGGAGATAGAACCTAAATCAGCATTTCAGAAACGCTTCGAAGAGTGGAGGACAAGATTTTCATCACTGACAGAATAGCCTATTTACGGCTCCAGAAAACAGGCAGCTCCCACATATTACGAGCGCTGAAAATGGTTTGCTCCGGTCGATATGGGGAAATGCATGGAAGGCTGCCCGAATCTATTCTGAACAGTGACCGTATCATTGCAGCCTCGGTAAGGAATCCCTGGGACTGGTACGTATCCGTCTGGGCGTACGGTTGTGATGGAGAGGGAGCTCTTTACGATAAGCTTACAGGATCAAGAAAGCTCCAGGGGCACGGATACAGGGAATCGCTCATCACAGGTGTTTCTAACTTTTTATACGAACTGCGGCGCTCCCGTCGTCCCTGGCGGGAAACCTATATCGATTCTTCATCACCTGTTCTTTTCAGACGGTGGCTCACGGCTTTACTGGATCCGGAGAGGAGCCGGGATCTCGGAGAATCTTACGACAGATCCCCGCTGAGCCGGTTTGCCGGTTTCTATACTTACCGGTACTGCTTGATGTTTCATCGTACCGTGGAGCACCTCTATAATGGAGATGTTTGTAACCAGGAATCGCTTATGGAGGCTGATAGAAGATTGAACATCATTCAGTATATGCTACGAACAGAAGATCTTACTGATGGAATTCTTGAATTACTGGAAAGAGCCGGAATCACTATCGATTCTAATGTGCGAGATGAAATCTTAGTAATGAATCGAACTAACCCCTCCTCAAGAAAGAAGGATATCTCTTTCTATTATGACAAAGCTACCTCGGATCTTGTAGGGAACAGGGACGCTCTAATCGTAAATAAATATGGTTACAGACCACCGCAGACAGATGCAAAGTAACTAGTATTCCGACTCAAGTTCTTCATAGTCCGGTTACTTTTTGACCAGGTCGAGTATTTCAAGGGAGACTATTCGCCACTCCGTGCTGTCATCACCGGGAAGCATAGCCATATCTCCGATGGATTTTCCAAGAAGAGCATCCCCAAGGGGTGCTTTATAGTTGATTCTACCGTTTCCCGGATCTGCGTCCAGCGGACCTACAACATCAATTATCTGCACGGTCTCGGCTCCGCCACTTTCCTGAAGCTGCACCCTTACGCCAGGGCTGACAATGTCTGAATTGATATCATCAGAGGGATACTCTCTGTAGATCTGAAGTTCTTTCATCCACCTGTTAAGCTTATCCAGTAGCAGATCCCTTCTCTCTATCGCTGCAGCGAATTCCGCGTTTTCGGAAAGATCTCCGTGGGAAGCGGCCACCCCTATAGCCTCTGCCGCGGCCGGAATCTCTGTCTGCTTCAGCCGGAGGCTGTCAGCTTCCCTTTGTTCAATGGCCTGAATGCTTGAAAAAAGGCTATTCGATTCCCAGAATCGTTTTTTAACAGATTTTGTAATGGATGAACTTTTTCGGAGAGAGATCTCTCTTCCCACAAAAAGGCACAGACCCTCATTCAGGGCTGTAGCGCTAGTATTGAAATTATCCAGATAATTGCCGAGTTTTCGTGTATCAATTGAGGAGAGGTAACTGTTCAGCTTTGATTTCAGGGGACCTGTAAGAAGATGGATTACCTTTTTCTGTGTGTCAGCGCTGGAGAATATCAGGTTATCGAGGAAAAGGGCTATCTGATCATCTCCGAAGCTGTCATCCTGCTTATCGCCGCGGGTTGCAAGAAACGTAAGTGTCCAGAGGAACCTGTCAGTTTCAGATGGTTTTGAGAGATAGTCTCCTATACATTCCGAAAGAAGGTCAGGATCGAATTTCTCCAGAAAGGTGGCAGCATATTCCCAGAGCGTACGCCTGAGTTGTGATAACAGCGATACTTTTTCCTCTCGCCGGGTTGCTCCTGAGAAAAAGAGGTTGAGGTAATTCTTTCTGCATGCTGAAGTCTGGATTTCTCCGAGAGCTCTCTCGGCTTTAGCGGCGCTGGTTTCAAGGAAATCGCACTTTATTTCAGAAGACGCATCCGCTTTGCCTTTGTCGGTTAGTATCCAGCATAGCTCAAACAGAGAACCTGTTTCGGGTGTGGATATGGTGCGCACTTCTTTCACCAGGCCTGTAAGCGTTTCGGGAAAAACGCTGCCGCAGGATTTCAACAGCGCCTTAACTTGTTTTACCTTTTCGCGTGTGGATTCCTTCTTCTTGCTGATTATCTTCTTTGCGCGTTCAAGCAATTCCACATTTTCATCCAGAAGCACGATACGGTCACCCAAATCGAGGAATCCTTCTGTTGAAACGGATGTTTTCTTCAGTATCTTCCATGCCTCTCCGGCGGTGATTTCCGACCTGGAGAAATATGAGTGCAGATCCTGAATGGAGATCTCTCCGGAATTTTGCAGAGGTTCATCGGTTAGTCTGCGAAGAAATTCAGAAGGAGATTCTCTGAAAAGAGATGAAAATTCTTCAATGTTTTTCCAGGAGAGAACAGCCAGGGAGTTGGATGCAATCGGTTTTGTGAATTCGAGGACAACGTTCAATTTCATGTCATGGTTCGGAGCCTTCTGAAAATCAATTGTAGCATGGGTTCGGCTCATCCTTGTTATCTGTCCAACACCGAAGGTGTTATGGTATATGTAACCATCTTTATTGTACTTCATAAGCGAGTTGAAAGCTTGCCACGCTGACTGTACGTCGGCGTTTTCATTCTTGAGTCCGCAGAGTTTCAGAAAATGCTCGAGGGGCTGAAACATCAGATAATCATCCCTCAGCAATTCAATAAGAGCTTTCCTTAAAGGTTCTGATTGCTGGAAAAGTTCTGCCGTCCTCAGGAGAAAATCGG
>QNDS01000296.1 GCA_003644925.1 Candidatus Fermentibacterota bacterium | reverse complement strand
TTCGGCGGAATAGTCATGTACGATTACCTTGCTTACGGCAGATCCGACGGTTCAACCGGCATTGGCGCAAGCCTTTTCAGGACGGATGTCGGAGATATTGCGAACACTAACGATCTGTCGTACTACGATACCGGCTCCGATGGAGTATTCGGTGTTGATGGAACCGGTGAACCCGGGGACGCGGGGGATGATGATTACGATCCTGTAACTAACCCCGGCGGCACAGAGGGTAACGGAGAATGGGATCCGGGGGAAGAGATCATTTACGATGAGGGAAGCATAACCTACGGAAGCGGTGTGGACTGGGCACTCTACCTTTCCTATTCGAGAAAACTCAATTCAGTGTTTTCCGTTGGAGCTTCAGTAAAAGTAATAAGAAGAGGATTGATGGATCATAGTGCTTTCGGCCTGGGTCTTGATATAGGTGCCAGATACCAGCCTTCAGAAGCTGTTTTCATTGGGCTCAATCTGCAGGATGTACCAGTGACTCAGCTTTTCTGGGATACCGGCAGCAACGAGAGCATTCTTCCCACTGTCAAACTTGGTCTGGCTGTGAAATGGCCGTTATCAAAATTTGCGACCGTCGCTACAATCGCCGCAGATGGAGATTTCAGGTTCGAGGGAAGGGAGTATTCCGCACAGTACAATTTCAGTGGAATCAGCCTGGATACCCACATAGGAGCTGAATTCCTGATTAAGGATCTGGTAGCTCTGAGGATAGGTTCTTCGGAAGGTTCAATGACTGCCGGTCTGGGATTGAAGTTCGGTCTGATGAACCATCCCGTCAGCCTTGACTACGCTTATCTGAGCCATCAGGAACTTGACGCTACACACAGGATGTCCCTGGGTGCGGGATTCTGATATCGTAGACAATCGCTTTTCTTCATTTTCAGGAAGATACAAGAGCTGAGTATGCCGCATCTTGAAGAAACAATAAGAAAATCGATTCACCTTGGATCTTCAATAATCCCGATAGCTGTAATAATCGTATATAGGCTTTATCCTACGGACGGGAGACTATACCTCTCAGGTACTCTTGCAGTTATAACAATCATTCTGATGCTCTTCGATCTTCTGAAGGCCAGATACAAGCCGTTCAAGAGCTTCATAATGAGATTCTTCGGCAAGGTTTTAAGAGAGAACGAACTTGAAGGCGGGATGACCGCTTCAACCATTGTGGTTGCATCGGCTGCTTTTACCATATTCATATTCCGCGAGGAGATCGCGGTTGTCGCCCTTCTCTACCTCAGCTTCGGAGACAGTGCAGCCGCACTTGTAGGTAAGCATTTCGGAAGGATCAAGCTGGTGGGGAAACGTACCCTGGAGGGCAGCCTGGCAGCTCTTAACACCTGCCTTATCGTCAGCCTTTTCGCTCTCTGGGTTTCACCGGATTTCGGATGGTATCTTACGCCTGCCACTCTTCTGGTCGGGTCTGTGGTAGCTACAATGTCGGAGCTTCTATACCTCCCGCTTGATGACAACTTCAGGATACCTGTTTTTGCCGGCCTTGCAATGGAACTGATACTTCCAGGTTAGAATGAGCATGACATTTTACATTTACGCATACGGTTGTCAGATGAACGTCCATGATTCGGAAATTATTTCCGGTATCCTGGACTCGGAAGGATTTCACTCAACTGAAGATCCTGAATCGGCCGATGTCATTCTGCTCGTGTCGTGCGCTGTAAGAGAGCATGCTGAAACTCGGGTACTGGGCCGGTTATCCCAGCTGGGAGGCTGGTGGCGGGAGAGAAAATCAGGAAAACCACTGATGGTCCTATGCGGTTGCGTTGCTCAGGAACACGGCGACAGCCTTCTTGAGCGCTTCTGCGATCTTGATCTTGTAGTTGGACCTGACTGCTACAGAGATCTTCCGGAACTCATAAAAGGATCAGCGAGAAAAAGTGTTGTTGATTTCAGGGAGGGAGATTACACGGGTGTAGAACCTGTAAGAACTGCGTTTCCCAGAGCTTTCGTTACAATTATGCGCGGCTGCAATAATTTCTGTTCATACTGTATCGTACCCTATGTCAGAGGCAGGGAACATAGTAGAAAAAGCGACGCGATACTCAGCGAGGTCGCAGCTCTCTCCAGGAGCGGATACGGCGAGATAACTCTGCTGGGTCAGAATGTGAACTCGTACATTGATGGAGAGACCCCGTTTCCGCTGCTGTTGCAGAAAGTTGCTGCGGCAGCGCGCAATTCATGGATAAGATTTGTAACAAGCCATCCGAAAGATCTTGACAGGGAAACGGTGAAAGTAATGGCTTCGGGGCGGAATATCTGCAGTTACCTTCATCTGCCTGTGCAATCCGGAAGCGACAGTGTTCTGAAGAAGATGAACAGGGGGTATACCGTTGGAGAATATCTTAAGAGGATAGATATACTCAGGGACGCCATGCCTGACATAGTGCTTTCAACGGATGTTATAGCTGGATTCCCCGGTGAGTCAGAAGAGGATTTCCAGAAGACGGCCGGACTGCTCGAAAAAGTAAGGTTTGATAACGCTTTCCTTTTCAAGTACAGTGAACGGACAGGAACAACAGCATGCAGTCTTGAGAATTCCGTGCATGAAAAGGAGCGCCTTGCAAGGCTTAACCACCTCCAGGAGCTTCAGAGGAGGATAACGATCGAGAAATCGGGAGAACTGCTGGGCAGAACCCTCAGTATCCTTATTACAGGACCTGCAAAGAAACCCCTTCAGCAGGCAGGAAGAACTGAAGGGAACAGAATGGTGATCCTTGAGAACACGGATTTCCCCCCCGGGAGTTTCGTAAATGTGGAAATTACCAGAGCCGACGGCTGGACACATTTCGGCGTACCCTGCGGAAACCCGCAAAACTGATGTCCCTTCTCAAGAGTATCGAGCAGTGGGGCAGGATGCGCGCTGCGGCATCCATGCATATGAATGTGCCCCAGGGCGGCGGGAGCCTTCCCATGCAGCCATCGCGGATACTTGTTATAAGAACCGATAACAGACTTGGGAACCTTGTTCTCATGGAACCTCTGCTTCGTAGCCTGAAGATAAGGTTTCCCATGGCAGAGCTTGATATTCTTGCGAGCGATGTATTCTCAGAACTCATTGAATATCAAGGATATAACGTAATACACGTGGATAAGAAAGGGCAGATCAGAAACCCAGGGAAGTTCTGTGACCTGATTGGGAAACTCAGGAGCAGATCCTACGATGCAGCCATTGATGCTGCGCACCCCCATTCCTTCTCGCTTTCCGGAGCGGTTGGAGCGCTTCTTTCAGGTGCGGACTGCAGGATAAGTACGGATGCCGGTGATTCCCCCCGGTGGTATACGCATACAGTTCCTGAACCTTCAATGAACTGGCACGAGAGCAGGGCACTGCATTCACTTGGTGCTGCATGGGACGGCTGGCCGGAATGGTCTCCACCTGAACTACATGCTGTCCATACAGTTAAAAGAAATGCAGCAGGTATTCATGTAGGTGCCAGCGGGAACAAGGGATATCCGATAGAGTATCTTGAGGAGCTTGTAGATAGAATATGCAGGAGGGTCATTCTGGAAATTTACTGGGGCAGCCGTGCTGAAAGGGAAACAGCCGAGTACCTCGGGAACAGATATCCTGTTGCGGTGATGCCAGAACTGTCCATTACAGGATTGATCGAGAAAATCGCCGGTTTGAGGCTCTTCATCACACCGGATAACGGTCCGATGCATATCGCTTCAGCCCTTTCGGTACCCGTGACAGCTCTATTCAGAATAGATAACATGGAGAGATTCGCGCCATTGTCAGAAGGTTCACTAATCCTCTATAACGAGGATGGGCCTGATCCGGACAGCGCCGCAGAAGCAGTTCTTGAAGCTCTGGGCTGCTACTGATCCTCTCCCCGTGATTC